>DASQMY010000023.1:0-2411 GCA_035645255.1 Mycobacteriales bacterium | reverse complement strand
GTGGGCGGACGCGAGGGTCTTCGAGCGCACCCTCGAGCAGGCCGACGGCAAGCCGCTCTTCGTCTTCTACGAGGGTCCGCCGACCGCCAACGGCAAGCCGGGCGTGCACCACGCGGAGCCGCGGGTCTTCAAGGACCTGTTCTGCCGCTACCAGTCGATGACCGGCCACTACGTGCCGCGGCGCGCCGGTTGGGACTGCCACGGCCTGCCCGTCGAGCTCGCGGTGGAGAAGGAGCTCGGCTTCACCGGCAAGCAGCAGATCGAGGAGTTCGGGGTCGAGGAGTTCAACAAGCGCTGCCGCGAGTCGGTGCTGCGGCACGTCGAGGAGCACACGGAGCTCTCGCGCCGCATGGGCTACTGGCTCGACCAGGACGACGCCTACCGGACCATGGACGCCGACTACGTCGAGGCCGTCTGGTGGTCGCTCAAGACGATCTTCGACAAGGGGTTGCTGGTCGAGGACCACCGGGTCGCGCCGTACTGCCCGCGCTGCGGCACCGCCCTGTCCGACCACGAGGTCGCGCAGGGCTACGCGCAGGTCACCGACCCGAGCGTGTACGTCCGCTTCCCGATCACCGGCGGCCCGATCGCCGAGGACGGCGCCGCCCTGCTCGTCTGGACGACGACGCCGTGGACCCTGGTGTCCAACGTCGCCGTCGCCGTACACCCCGAGGTCCGGTACGACGTGGTGCGCGCGGCGAGCGGAGAGGTGCTCGTCGTCGCCGCGCCACTGCGGGCGGCAGCGGTCGGTGACGACGCGGAGGTGCTGCACACGCTCACCGGGTCCGAGCTCGCCGGCACGACGTACCAGCGGCCGTTCGAGCTGGTCGACGTGGACGGCGCGGCGCACTACGTCGTGACCGCGACCTACGTGACCACCGAGGACGGGTCGGGGCTGGTGCACATCGCGCCGGCGTACGGCGCGGAGGACCGGGAGATCGGCCGCGAGCACGGGCTGCCGCTGGTCAACCCGATCGACCCGCAGGGCCGGTTCGCCCCGTCGGTGCCGCTGGTCGGCGGCGAGTTCTTCAAGGCCGCCGACCCAGCACTGACCGCCGACCTGGACAGCCGCGGGCTGCTCTGGCGGTCCGGCGAGATCACCCACACGTATCCGCTGTGCTGGCGTTGCGATACCGCGCTGCTCTACTACGCACTCCCGTCGTGGTACATCCGCACGACGGCGGTCAAGGACGCGCTGCTCCGCGAGAACGACCGGACCGACTGGCACCCCGACTCGATCAAGCGCGGCCGGTACGGCGACTGGCTGACCAACAACATCGACTGGTCGCTGTCCCGCAACCGCTACTGGGGCACGCCGCTGCCGATCTGGCGCTGCGGCCAGGGGCACCTGGTCTGCGTCGGGTCGCTGGCCGAGCTCTCGTCGTACGCCGGCTCGGACCTGTCGTCGCTCGACCCGCACCGGCCGTACGTCGACGAAATCGCCTTCGCCTGCCCGGAGTGCACCGGTGAGATGCGGCGCGTGCCAGAGGTGATCGACGCGTGGTACGACTCGGGCGCGATGCCGTTCGCGCAGTGGGGTGCGCCGCACCGCAACAACGAGGTGTTCGAGGCGCGCTACCCGGCCAACTTCATCGCGGAGGCGATCGACCAGACCCGCGGGTGGTTCTACACGCTGATGGCGATCGGGACGCTGGTGTTCGACCGGTCCTCCTACGACACCGTGCTGTGTCTTGGGCACATCGTCGACCAGGACGGCCGCAAGATGAGCAAGCACCTGGGCAACATCCTCGACCCGTTCGTCACGATGGAGCGGCACGGCGCCGACGCGCTGCGCTGGCAGCTGCTCTGCGTCGGCAACCCGTGGAGCAACCGCCGGGTCGGCGACGAGACGCTCGAGGAGGTCGTCCGCAAGGTCCTGCTCACCTACTGGAACACGCTGAGCTTCTTCGTCCTCTACGCCAACACCGACGGCTGGACGCCGGAGGACGCGGGGAGGTCCGAGGGCGAGCGGCCGCTGATGGACCGGTGGCTGATCTCGGAGCTGCACGCCACCGTCCTCGAGGTGACCGCGGCGCTGGACGGCTACGACCCGACGCGGGCCGGCCGCCGGCTCACCGAGTTCGTCGATGACCTGTCCAACTGGTACATCCGCCGCTCGCGCCGGCGGTTCTGGCGGGGTGCGCAGACCGCGGACGGCGCGCACGCGTTCGGCACGCTCTACGAGACGCTGGTCGTCCTGACCGAGCTGCTGGCGCCGTTCGTGCCGTTCATCACCGAGGAGGCGTGGTCGGTGCTGCGACCGCCGGTCGCGGACTCGGTGCACCTCGCGCCGTGGCCGCACGTCGACGGCGCCCTCGTGGAGCCCGAGCTCGGCACGCAGATGCGGCTGGTCCGCCGGCTGGTCGAGCTGGGCCGCGCCGCCCGCGCGGAGAGCGGCGTCAAGACCCGCC
>DASQMY010000022.1:0-9715 GCA_035645255.1 Mycobacteriales bacterium | reverse complement strand
CGCGCTGTAGGGGTAGGCGGTAGCCGTCCAGCCGCGCTTGCGCAGCTGGCGGGCGATCACCCGCTCGGCGGTGTCCTCCATCTTTGCGACGAACCGCACACCGCGGAGCCCGAGCCACCTGAACCGTCGACGCGACATGCGCCGAACCTACCCACCCGCAGCCGACGGAAGCAGGGGTCCCAAGCGACCAGAACGGACGGGCGAAGCCGCCCGGCCGCAAGCCCGAGGGCGGAGCCGAGACGCTTTTCCTCGGCTCCGAACGACGGGCTAACAGCCCGGAAAGAGCGGCGAAGCCCCAGCCGAAGCGAAGCGAGGCCATTCAGCACTGTGGGTAGGGGCGGGGTCGAACCGCCGACCTTCCGCTTTTCAGGCGGACGCTCGTACCGACTGAGCTACCTACCCCGGCTCGTCCGCCTGGTGCGCGGCCGAGTCTCGCTGGTGTGGCGGTCCTGACGGGATTTGAACCCGCGACCTCCGCCTTGACAGGGCGGCGTGCACTCCAAGCTGCACTACAGGACCTGGCTTCGTGCTGATCGTGCCTCCGTGCGGTGGTGCAGTACCCCCAACGGGATTCGAACCCGTGCTGCCGCCTTGAAAGGGCGGTGTCCTGGGCCGCTAGACGATGGGGGCGCGGCCTACGACCGATGAGCCGGCGTACGTCGACCCCGAGCGTCTTGGCGTTTCGTCGGGAACCCGGGGAAGCATAGGCGACAACCGAGGCCCACTCCAACCCTGAATGGCTAGCGGACGCCGGGCGGCCGGCTCGGCGCGACGGCGTCGTCGACCGGCGCGAGAGTGCCGACGACGTGCCGCGAGATGTTGACGGACTCCTGGCCGAGACCGCCGACGCGCACCGAGTCGTAGGCGGCGAGCCGGCCGGTCTCCTTGTCCAGATAGAGGATGGCGGCGGCAAGCGGCGTCGGCTCCTCTCCTTCCAGGCCGCGCAGCCCGGCGCCGCCGGTGGACCCCTGGACCATCAGCCGCGTGCCGTCCTTCTCCTCGGTGCTGAACCGGTGGCTGTGGCCGGCCAGGATCAGCGGGACGTCGCCCATGATGGCTCTGGCGGCGGCGGGGTCGTGCAGCACTGCGACGTCAACGCCGGCCGCCTCGGCCAGCAGATCGGTCTCCACGGTCTCGGCGAACGCCTGCATCGTCGTTCGCTGGGTCTCCCGGTCGTCGCTCGTGCGCTTGTCGGGCGTGAACCGCGGGTCGCCCATCCCCCAGAACCGGATGCCGGCGACGTCCACCGGCTCGCCGTTCAGCACAACCGCGTTCGGCTGCGCCCGTACGGCGGCTTCGGTGCCGAGCGAGTCGTGGTTGCCGCGCGCATAGACGTACGGCACGCCGAGGCCGCCGATCCGGCTGGTGATGCCGTTCTCGGCCACGCTGCCCCAGTCCGCGATGTCCCCGGAGTCGACGACGACCGTGATGTCGAACTGCTCCACGAGCTGCTCGACCAGGTCGAACGCTGCCGGGTTGAGGTGGATATCGGCGACGTGCAGCACGCGGACGACGCCGTCCCCGGTGCCGGCCGAGTAGCTGGGCAGGTTGGCGGCGGTCTCGTACAGCCGGCTGACGTTGAGGATCAGCCCGGCGAGCTCGGTCCGGTACGCCGAGAACCGGCTGAGGATCTGCCGGGCGTCGCCGATCGCGGCGGGCGCTCGGGACAGCAACCCGGTGTACTCCGGCTCGTTCAACGCCTCGCTTCGCCAGGTCGCGGCCGCTGCGGCGCCGGTGCCCGCCATCGCGACGACTGCCGCGAGCAGCCCGACCAGAACAGCACGCGGCCGCCGCACGACGAGCGCGACGGCGGCGGCCGCACCGAGCGCGCCGAACAGGATCGCCCGGAAGGCGAGCGTGCGCAGCCCGGCGCGGACGTCCCGCGCGATGCGGTCCTCGATGCCGGCCAGTCGGGTCGGGTCCTCGACGATCGCGGTCGCGTCCGCCGAGTTGATCTGGTCGAGGCTGGCGTGCAGCGACAGCGGGCCCGCGTGTGTGTCGAGCCGGATCCGGCCGAGCGGCGCGACGTGGATGACCGTTCCCCCGGAGAGGCTGGGCCGCAGCGTGAGCGTCGACTCGAACGGCCCCGCTTCCGCCTGGACCTGGGCGCCGAGCGCGATGCCGATGAACGCGCCGAGCAGGCCGACCAGGCTGACCACGCCAAGGCGCACCGCACGGCGCAGCCGGGGATGGCGGGACATGTCCCTCGACCTACCCCAGGCTGCCGGGCGGGACAACCGGCCGGTGGGCGTGGTCAGCAGCCGCATGGGGTGGTATGTCGGCAGGTCCGCGGCCGCTTTGACCAGGTGGCGGTCCCGGCTCAGCCGCCGTGCGCCGCCGCGAGCAGTGCCCAGCGGACCACGTGGCGGATCGCCGCAGCGTCGGCCGGCTCGAAGCGCAGCTCGAACCGGGCGGCGAAGTGGCTCTCGTCGACGGCGAGCGTGACGGTGAGCAGCCGGTCGACCAGCTGCGCGGACGGGACGGCGGTCGAGGCGGCGCTGCCGTCGCTGGTAAGGGACCACTCCGGCGCGTTCAGCGCGGACGCGGCCCGTTCGCAGACCTGGTGCAGCCGCTCGTCGAGCGGCAGGCCGCTGGACTGCGACACCTGGCGGGCGAGCTGCACCGTCAGCTCCGCCAGCGGTACGGCGTCGCGGAAGCTGCGGACCGTGCGCAGCCGGCCGCGGTCGTGCTTGGCGCGGTACTGCGCGGCGTCGGCGGCCGCCAGCAGCTCGCTGGGAGTCAGGTCACCCGAGCGGCTCGCGGCGACGCCGTACGACAGCCCGATGCCCTCGCGCCCGAGCTGCAGGACGGCGGTCTCGATCGCGCGCGTCGCATCCTCCACCGTGGCGCCGTCGAACAGCAGGCAGAACTCGTCGCCGCCGGTCCGGCACGCGACCGCGTCGTGGCGGTCCGCGATGCAGCCGCGCAGGATGTCGCCGACCTTCTTCAGCAGCCGGTCGCCGGCGTCGTGCCCGCCGGAGTCGTTGACCTGCTTGAGCCCGTCGACGTCGGCCATGACGAGCGTGACGACATGCCGGCTGGCCTTCGCGCGACCGACCGTGCGCTCGAGTCGCTCCTGGAACGCGCGCCGATTGACGAGCCCGGTCAGGTGGTCCTCGTAGGCGTAGCGTGACAGGCGCGCCAGCAGCTCGGCCTGGGCGATGGCCGGCTGGACCCGCTCGGTCACGGCCTGCAGGAGGTGGACGTCGTCGGTGGAGAACAGGCTGCGGGTGTGGTCCGTCGTCGCCCAGAGCTCGCCCCACAGGTCGTCGCCGTGCATGATCGGCACGCTGATCGAGGACTTCTTCTCGACCGCCACGAGCAGCGCGTGCTCGTTGCTGTCACAGTCCGGATCGTCCAGGCGGGCGACGTACACCTGTCCTGATCGCATGCAGGACTCGTAGACCGGGAAGTCGCTCAGCCGGTAGACCTCATGGATCGGCCGGCGCTGCTCGCCCGGCGAGAGCAGCCCGACGTTCACGAGCGTTCGCAGGTAGTCGCCGCCCGGCTCCATCCGGCTGATCGACAGCGACGAGGCACCGATCGCGACCCGCGCCTCCTCGGCGGTGACCTCGAGCAGGTCCTCGAAGGTGCTCAGCGCGGACGCCGCCGCCGCTACGGCGGTGAGCGAGGAGAGGGCGTCGGAGACGCGGGCGGGAAGCCGCTCGTCGACGGAGAGACGCCGATCAGCGGCTGGCGGTGGGGGCAGCCGGGGACCGAGCACGTGCTTCATCACGCCTCCGTCCGTGCGCCCGCGCGCGTTGCAGCACCCGCACACGTCCTATCGGCATCGCGGAGAGCATCCATAGCGCCGGTCAGCCGTTGCCTGCTACGCCGATCGCCCCGCAACGCCACGACGGTAACCTGGCACCCTGGGCCCGTCCGACCATGGCGCAGTGCGGCGCCGTCCGTGCTGACTACCCGGATACGCGCAGATCGCACCGCGGCGGATAGGCGTACAGCGGACAGAACGGCTCGCCCGGCGATCACCGAATAGAGGACCCATGGCCCTCCAGCGGGGTAGCAGCGTCCGCATCCACCAGGCGTACAAGGCCAACCACATGCTGCGGCTGCCCGCCGGACGGTGGGCACCGTTACCAGTGCCTACGTGCTCGACGACACGATGCGGTATGTCGTGGACTTCGGCCGGGTCGAGGCGGTCCTCGACGGCGACGACATGGAAGGCGTCTCCCCCGACGCCGGTCCCGTGGGCCGCGACGGCCCGCCGGACCGGTCATGACCGTCCGGCGCACGGCGACCGCGGAGCACTGGGACAGCGTCCGCGGCGCGACCCCCCGCGATCAGGTGTCCTGGTTCCAGGAGCGGCCGGACACGTCGTTGCGGCTGCTGACCAGAGTTCGCGGCGGGTTCCGCATCGGTGATCGACGTCGGGGCCGAGGAGTCGTTCCTGGTCGACGCCCTCCTCGACACGGGTGGTCCGACGTCACTGTGCTCGACGTGTCCCGTGCGACGGTCGCGGCCGTCGAGGAACGGCTGACGGAGCGCGCGGGCGTGTCGTTCATCGTGGCCGACCTGCTGCAGTGGCGGCCCGGCCGACGGTACGACCGTGGCACGACCGCGCCGTGCTGCACTTCCTCACCGATCCCGCGCAGCAGGCGCACTACTCCGCGGTCTCGGCGGCCGCCATCCGCCCGGGCGGTGTCGCCGTGCTCGCGACGTTCGCGCCGGACGGCCCGGCGCAGTGCTCCGGACTGCCGACCTGCCGATACGACGCCCCGATGCTGTCGGTGCTCTGCGGCTCGGACTTCTCGTTGGAGCATCACGAGCGCGAGGAGCACCGGACGCCGTGGGGCGGTGCAGCCCTTCACCTGGGCGGTTCTCCGCCGGCTGCAGACCGCAGCGGGGGTACGCCCGGCGGCGGCACCCACGGGGGCAGCGGTGCCGGTGGGCCCCCGGGGGCTCGAACCCCGAACCTACGGATTAAAAGTCCGCAGCTCTGCCAGTTGAGCTAGAGGCCCGGGACGCGGGAGTCGCCGCCGACCGGCGCCAGTCGCCCTCATCCGCCGGAGAGCCTACCGTCGCGCGCGGCGGCGTCAGCCGGCGATCACGTACGCCGTCGCGAGGACCGCCCCGACGGCGACCACGCCGAGCGCGATCAGCTCGGGCGCCGCGCCGCGCGGGGGCAGCCGCCCGGAGCGCAGTGCCGCGTCCGCCCCGCGGTAGCGCCGGTAGCCCGCCAGTCCGGCGGCCGCGCCGAGGAGCAGTAGGCCGACGCCGATGACGCCGCGCGCCTCGACCTCGCTGGCGAACTCCAGCACGCCGAGGCCGCCGGCCTGGAGGGTCAGCGCGGTCCGGATCCAGGCGAGCAGCGTGCGCTCGTTCGCCAGCAGGAACCGCGCGTCCGGGTCGAGGTCCAGGACAGCGTCGTCAGCAGGGTCCGCCACGCGGTCATCCTGGCACTGCGCCGCCGTGGAGCCGCTCGGGCCGGCCGGCGGCGGACGGTAGGTTCAGAGCGCGAGCGGCGCTCGAGCGGATCGACAGGGGAGCAGATGGCAGCGACCACAGCCATCGAGGTCTCGTCCGAGGCGGAGCTGCGCGAGCTGGTCGGTGTCCCGGGGCCGCGGACGGCGACCAAGGAGCGGCCGGCGCTGGATGACGTGGACAAGCAGTGGCTGGCGCGCTCGCCGTTCTGCCTGGTCGCGACTGCGGGCGCGGACGGCACGTGCGAGGTCTCACCGAAGGGCGACCCGGCTGGGTTCGTCCTCGTGACCGACGACACGACGATCGCGATCCCG
This sequence comes from Mycobacteriales bacterium, assembly GCA_035645255.1. Taxonomy (GTDB): domain Bacteria; phylum Actinomycetota; class Actinomycetes; order BP-191; family BP-191; genus DASQMY01. The sequence goes on along the minus strand of DASQMY010000022.1, from coordinate 3,959 downwards.
GACCGGCCCGGCAACAAGCGCGGCGACGGCATGATCAACATCCTGCTAACTCGCACGTCAGGCTGCTGATCGTCGTTCCCGGTCGCGGCGACACGCTCCGGATCAACGGGCGGGCCCGGGCTGGTGCGCGAGGCGCCGTTCTTCGACGACATGGTCGTCCGCGGCAACCGCCCGAGGCTCGCGATCGTCGTCGACATCGACGAGGTGTTCTTCCACTGCGCCAAGGCGTTCCTGCGGTCGCAGCTCTGGCAGCCGGAGACTTGGGAGCCGGACGCCCTGCCGAGCCGCGCCCGGATCGCCAAGGCGGTGGAGCGTCCTGACGACCCGCTCGAGGTCCTCGAGCAGTACTACGGACCGGAGTACGCCGACCGGCTCTACACCGACCGGTAGCCCGACGTCACCGACCGCGCGCCGGCTCACCGCTGACCCGTAGCCCGGCGAGCTGGGTCGACGTCGCGACCAGGCCGCCAGTGCTGTCCCAGACCTCGCACACCTCGTCGACCAGACCGCCCTGCACGAGCCTGGCCCGCTGCCGCACGCGCAGCGCCCCGGGCGCGGGCACGGCGCGGACGTACGCCGTGAGCTCCAGCGTCGGGACCCAGCCGTCGGTGCCGAGCTCGAAGGTCGCCGGCGGCAGCGCATCGGCCACGAACAGCAGGCCGATCGGGTCGCACTCGTGGCCGTCGGCGAACCGCAGCCAGCCGCGCAGCTCGGCCCGGCCGCTCGGGCGGCCCGCGGCGAAGCCGAGGACCGCCGGGTCGAGACGTTCGTCGACGACGTCGAGGATCGACACCCGGTAGTCGAAGCCGGGCCGCTCGGCCGGCAGCAGGAAGCAGTCGGCCTCCGGCGGCAGCGCGACCGGCGGCGCGTCCGCCCACCACGGCGTTGCCGCCGGGTCCAGCCGCCCCCCGGTGACCAGCGCCTCGACGCACGCCGCCCCGTCCTGGACCAGCCGAGCCCGCACCTGGCTCGCGGACCTGCCGCCGCGCAGCAGCTCGGTCACGATCTGCGCGGGACCGGGGACCGGTGCGCGCAGGTAGTGCGCACTCGCCGCGAGCGGATGCGGGTGCTCAGCCGCCGCCGTGTCGACGGCCGCGCGACCCAGCAGCGCGAGCAGGTACCCGCCGTTCGGCTTGTCCGCAATCGTCCACTGCGGGTCGATAGCGACGTCGTACGACGACCCGTCCGATCTGCGCACCACGGACGTAGCTGCAACGAACCCGGCCAACCGGTGCGCCCTTCGGTAGAGGTTTCCGGCACGGTACGCCGGACGGCGCGGCGGTCACGGTTTCGGCACCGTTGTTCGCGGAAGTCCGGGCACAACCGTGCCGAAAACGCGATGAACCGAGTCCGGAGCGCCGTCACGCGTCGCCGGCCGGCAGCACGACGCGGAACGTCGTCCCGGACCCGACCCGACTCGTGACGCCGACCGTTCCGCCGTGCGCGGCGATCAGCGCGGCGACGATCGACAGGCCGAGGCCGGACCCGCCGCTCGATCGGGTGCGCGAGCTGTCCGCGCGGTAGAAGCGCTCGAACACCCGCTCGGCGTCACCAGGCGCGAGCCCCGGCCCGCGGTCCCGCACCTCGAGGACGACCCGGCCGGCGCCGTGCGCCTCCTCGGTCGCGAGGGCGACGGTGACCGCCGCGTCCTCCGGAGTGTGGGTGAGCGCGTTGGTGACCAGGTTGCCGACCACCTGCCGCAGCCGTGCCTCGTCCCCGACGACGACCGGCGCGGTGAGGCCAGGAGCAAGCCGCAGGTCGATGCGGCGCTCCGGCGCGACGACCCGCGCGTCGTGCACGGCGTCCGTCGCGACGGCCAGCAGATCTACGCGCTGCCGTTCCAGCGGCCGCTGCTGGTCGAGCCGCGCGAGAAGCAGCAGGTCGTCGACCAGCAGCCCCATCCGGGCGGCCTCGTCCTCGATCCGGCGCATCAGCCGCGCCGTCGCGTCGGCGTCGCGGACCGCGCCCTGCCGGTACAGCTCGGCGAACCCGCGGATCGACGTGAGCGGCGTGCGCAGCTCGTGGCTCGCGTCGGCGACGAACCGGCGCATCCGCTGCTCGCTCTCCCGGGCCGCGGCCTCGCTCTGCGCCCGGGACCGGAACGCCGCCTCGATCTGGGCGAGCATCCCGTTGAAGGCGGCCGACAGCCGGCCGACCTCCGTCCGCGGGTGGCTGACCGGCACCCGCCGCGTCAGGTCGCCCGCCGCGATCGCCTCGGCGGTCGACTCCACCTCCACCAGCGGGCGCAGGCTGGTCCGGACGACGACGTAGCCGACCGCGCCGAGCAGCAGCAGCGCGGCGAGGCCGATGCCGGTCTGCAGCCGGGCCAGCTCGCGCAGCGTGCTCTCGACGCCGCGGAGGCTCGACGCCACGACGAACGTCTGGCCGCCCGGGCGCCCCGGCGCGACGCGCACCCGCCACTGCGGCCCGCCCGACTGGACCGAAGGCACGGTGAACGCCTCCGACGACCTTCGGTACGGCGCGAGGTCGGCAAGCGGCGGGAGCTGCGGCGTCGTCTGCTCCGACCGGTTCTCGGCGCTGAGGTCGCGGACGACGCCGCCCGGTCCGACGATCCCGACGAAGTGGTCGCCGCTGCGGCCCGCGCGCGTGATGTCCGCGGCGCGCCCGCCCGGTCCACCCGCGCCGCCGTGCGGGCCATAGCCGCCGGTCGCCTCGGCGACGCGGGTGAGCTCGGTGTCGACCCTCGTCATCTCGTGGCTGCGCAGCGCTGCGATGGCGGCGGTCCCCGTGCCCGCCAGAGCGAGCGCGACCAGCCCGACCAGCGCCGCCACCAGCTTGACCCGCAGCGGGACCGCCGCCGACGCGCCGGCCAGGCGCCCGTCGAAGCGACGCGCCCGCGTCATCAGCGCGGGACGCGGAGCACGTAGCCGACGCCGCGCAGCGTGTGGATCAGCCGCGGCTCGGTGGTGTCGACCTTGCGTCGCAGGTAGGAGACGTAGGACTCGACGACGTTCATCTCGCCGCCGAAGTCGTAGTGCCAGACGTGGTCGAGGATCTGCGCCTTCGACAGCACGCGGCCGGCGTTCTGCATCAGGTAGCGGAGCAGGTTGAACTCGGTGGGGGACAGCGAGACGAGCTCGCCGGCCTTCCACACCTCGTGCGTCTCGTCGTCGAGCTCGATGTCGGCGAACACGAGGCGCGGCGTCGCCGTGACCGCCTCCGCGCCGGTCGTGCGCCGCAGCACCGCGCGGATGCGGGCGAGCACCTCCTCGAGGCTGAACGGCTTGGCGACGTAGTCGTCGCCGCCGACCGTCAGCCCGGTCACCTTGTCCTCGGTCGCGTCGCGCGCGGTCAGGAAGACGACCGGCGCGCGCGTGCCCTCCGACCGCAGCCGGCGCACGACCTCGAACCCGTCGATGCCCGGCATCATCACGTCGAGCAGGATCAGGTCCGGTCGGTAGCGGCGGGCCGCGGCGAGCCCGTCCTGCCCCGTCGTGGCGGTCTCCACCTCGAAGCCGGCGTACCGCAGGCTCGCCGAGAGCAGCTCGACGATGTTCGGCTCGTCGTCGACGACCAGCAGCCGCGCCTCCGGCCGGTTGCCGACGTCGTGCGGTGCTGCCACGTCCGCCGCCTCTCGGTGGGTGTCCCGGCGCGCAGGTGCGCTCGACCGGCGAGCCAAAGCATCCGACCCGCGCCTGGGAGGCGGCTGAGCCGTCCCTGTGATGATGCTGTACGGCGGGCGGCCGCGGGTGAGCTGACTACCCGGTGACGCTCCGCGGCCGCCGGACGGGCCAGCCGCTACCACCCGGTCGCCGCGGCGACCTCGTGGAAGTTGGGCCGTAGGGCGGATTGCTTTCGGGGTCACAGGCCCCATAGTTGAACAGGTCAGGCCCCGTTCGGCTCCCCCGTGCCGGGCGGGGCCTGACACCATCGTTCGCCGTCGCGGCAGCACGGCGAAGGGGCGCCGGCTGCAACCAGCCGACGCCCTTGTGAGCACG
>DASQMY010000021.1:0-4056 GCA_035645255.1 Mycobacteriales bacterium | reverse complement strand
GGTGCGGCTGTCGTCGGGTCCGGCGGGGCGCATCAGCGACTGCAGCGCGGTGTTGATCTGCTCGCCGTCTTCCGGGCCGCTCTGGATGCTGCCGTGCCAGCCGCCGTCGAACGTCTGCCCGAAGCTCATCCGCCGGCTCGCCCGCGCGGTCTGCTCGTCGGCGACGACGGCGTCCGGGGCGAGCGCGTGCCGGTAGCGGCCGATGTGCCGGCGCAGGGTCGCCGCGTCGGTCTGCACGGCAGCGGTGAGCAGCTCCGGCTCGGCCTCGCCGACCGCCTCGACGGGCACGTCCCGGACCAGGGTGGCGATCGCTTCGGCGTGGCCGTGGCTGATCTGCCCGGCGGCGAGCATCGCGGAGGTCTGCGGCAGGTCGTGCAGGACGCGGGCGGTGCGGACGATGCTGCGGGCCTGCGCGTCGGTCATCCCGCACTCGATCCGCAGCCAGGTGATCATGCTGGTGTGGGTGCCGTGGTCCCACCCGCCGCGGGCGTCGAAGACCGGGACGGCGCGGCTGACCATCGAGTCGACCAGCCGCTTCGCCAGCTCGGCTAACCGGAGGAACGCCGCGATCTCGGGCAGCGGGAGCTGGTCGAAGTCGGCGTCGACGTACTCGTCCAGCTCCGCGAACGACCCCGCCACCACCCGCACCCCCGCTCCCCGTCCGATGCACCGCGAACCGCGGTGCGACTGAGGAGAACAGTACCGGCCGAGTGTGACACGAACCCTTACCGCACAAGGGTGTGGACGAGTTCGATATGCCGACAATCGCTGTGGACCGACGCCGAGAGATGTCAGCCCGAGATGCCATAGCGGCGACCGTGGGAGCCCCGCTCGGTCGCTGCATCGGGTTGCGACGTCGAGTCGCTACGCCGGGTCGACCGCCGACGTGAACCGCTCCGGCGCGAGCACCCCACCCGTCGTGAACGCCGTCCGGACGTCGTCCGGCCACGGCGCGCTACCGCCGCCGTCCGGGTCGAAGCTGACCGCCACCATCGCCCCGACGACCGCCACCTCGTCACCCCGGCGGACCTCGAACGCGTAGTCGATCGACGTGCGCCCGATGGCGGCGACGCCGAACGCGATGTCGACCGTGTCGCCGAACCACAGCCGGGCGCGGTAGTCCGCCTCGTAGTGCACCCGCGGGATCCGGCCGAACAGGCCGGACAGCCCGAGCCGGTCGTAGAGCACGGCCTCAGCAGCCTCGACCCAGCGGATCACGGTGGCGTGGTGGTAGTGACCCGCGGCATCGGTGTCGGGCCACTCGACGCGACGCTGCACGACGACGGAGGCGTGGCCGGCGGGAACTGCGGCGGTCACGCGCTGGGGGTCCGCGCCAGCTCGCGGAGCCGGAAGCGCTCGAGCTTGCCGGTGTTGGTGCGGGGGAGCTGCTCGACGAACGTGATGCGGCGCGGGTACTTGTACGGCGCGATCTCCGCCTTGGTGAAGTCCTGCAGCGCCTTGACTGTCTCCGCCGACGGCGCCACGCCTTCGCGCGGGACGACGAAGGCCGTGACGATCATCCCGCGGTCGGCGTCCGGCGCGCCGACGACGCCGCACTCCGCCACGTCGGGGTGCCGCAGCAGTGCCGCCTCGACCTCCGGTCCGGCGATGTTGTATCCGCCCGAGATGATCATGTCGTCGCTGCGCGCCTGGAACCAGTAGTAGCCGTCGCTGTCACGAAGGTAGGTGTCGCCGGTGACGTTCCAGCCGTTCTGCACGTAGACCTGCTGGCGGTCGTCGGCGAGGTAGCGGCACCCGGTCGGACCCTGTACGGCGAGCCGGCCGATCTCGCCGTCCGGCACCGACGCGCCGTCGGTGCCGAGGATCGTCGCGCGGAACCCGGGCACCGGCTTGCCGGTCGCGCCGGGCCGGATGTCGTCGTCCGCCGCGGAGATGAAGATGTGCAGCATCTCCGTCGAGCCGATGCCGTCGATGATCTTGATGCCGGTCGCCTGGTGGAACGCCTCCCACGTCGGCTTGGGCAGCGTCTCGCCGGCCGACACGCAGCGCCGCAGCGCCGACAGGTCCAGGTCGGGCAGCGTCGGGAGGATCGCCCGGTAGGCGGTCGGCGCGGTGAAGAGGACTGTGACGCGGTGCCGGGCGACGTGGGCGAACAGTTCGTCCGGCGTCGACTTCTCGACGAGCAGCGTGCTCGCGCCGGCACGCAGCGGGAAGACCAGCAGCCCGCCGAGGCCGAACGTGAACGCGAGCGGCGGCGTACCGGCGAAGACGTCGTCCGGGGTCGGCCGGAGCACGTGCCGGCTGAACGTGTCGGCGATGGCGAGCACGTCGCGGTGGAAGTGCATGGTCGCCTTGGGCTTGCCCGTCGTGCCGGAGGTGAAGGCGATCAGTGCGACGTCGTCGCCGGCCGTGCGCACGTCGTCGAACGTGCCGTCCTTGGCCGCCGCGAGCTCGTCCAGTCCGCCGCCGTCGCCGTACGTCAGCGTGTGGGTCGTGTCGAGCCCCGCCTTCGTCAGGTCGTCGAGGAAGCGGTGGTCGCACAGCGCGAGCCGCACCTGCGACAGCTCACCGATCGTGCGGATCTCGCCCGACCGGAGCAGCGGCATCGTGGTGACGACCACGCCACCGGCCTTCAGTACGCCGAACCAGCAGGCGGCCAGCCACGGGTTGTTGGGCCCGCGCAGCAGCACCCGGTTGCCGGGCACCAGGCCGAGGTCGTCGACGAGCACCCGCGCGACCTGGTTGGCGCGCCGGAGCAGCTCGCCGTAGGTCCACGTCTCGGTCGGTGACATGACGCACGGGCGGTCGGCGCCGTGGGTCGCGATCGACTCGTCGAGCAGGGCGGTGGCGCAGTTGAGCCGGTCGGGGTAGTGCAGCTCCGGCAGGTCGAAGCGCAGCTCCGGCCACTGGTCGAACGGCGGCAGGTGGTCGCGCGCGAAGGTGTCGACGTGGGCGGAGGGCGAGAGCTCCATGGGCGCCAGTATGCCTTCCCCGTGACGACAGTCAAGGGAGCGCAACCCCGGTGAGACCAGTCAGCCGACGCCGAGCAGCGTGTGCGCGAGGTCGGGGCGGGCGCGGAACTCGGCCGTTGGGCAGTACGCCGCGACGCGGCCCTTCTGCACCACCGCGACGTGCTCGGCGACGGAGAACGCGAGCCGCAGGTTCTGCTCGACGAGTACGACGGACATGCCGTGCTCGCAGAGCGACCGGACCACCTCGCCGACCTGCGCGACCACCGTCGGGGCCAGCCCGTCGGACGGCTCGTCGAGCAGCAGCAGCCGAGGGTTGGTCAGCAGCGCGCGGGCGATCGCCAGCATCTGCTGCTCGCCGCCGGACAGCTGGTCGCCGCGGTGACCGAGTCGCTCGCCGAGCCGCGGCAGCAGCGCGAGCACGCGGTCGCGGTCCCACTCGCCCGGGCGGCGGCGGCGGGCGATCATGAGGTGCTCGCCGACCGTGAGCGGGGCGAAGACCCGCCGGCCCTGCGGTACCAGCCCCACCCCCAGGCGGGCGATCCGGTCGGTGGGTGCGCCGGCGATCTGCTCACCGGCGAGCCGGACGCTCCCGGCGTACGGCTTCACCAGGCCCATCAGCGCCGAGACGAGCGTCGTCTTCCCGACACCGTTGCGCCCCAGCACGGCGACGACCGAGCCCTCGGCGACGTCGAGGTCGATGCTGTCGAGCACCACCCCGCCCTGGTAGCCCGCCCGCAGCGCGCGCACCTCGAGGAAGGCGCTCACGAGCGTGAACCGGGGAAGAGCTCGCTGGTGTCCGCGGCGCCGAGGTAGGCGGTCTGCACCTCGTCGGAGGCGCGCACCTCCTCCGGCGTCCCCGTCATGAGGTGCCCGCCCAGGTGCAGGACGGTGACCGTGTCCGCGACGCCGAAGACCACGTCGAGGTCGTGCTCGATGAGCATGATCGTGACGGTCCTCGGCAGCTCGGCGACAAGTGTCGTGAGCGCGGCGGTCTCCGCGGCGGACATGCCGGCCGCGGGCTCGTCGAGCAGCAGCAGCCGGGGTTCGGTCGCGAGGGCGACCGCAACCTCCAGCTGCCGGCGCTCGCCGTGCGACAGCGTCCCGGCGGGTGCGTCGCTGCGGT
>DASQMY010000020.1:0-1769 GCA_035645255.1 Mycobacteriales bacterium | reverse complement strand
GATCGGGATCGACGACTTCGGCGACGGTCTCGCGACCGACGGCGACGACCGCGCGATCGCCGAGGCGGTCGTGACGCTCGCGCACCGGCTCCGGCTCACGGTAACCGCGGAGGGTGTCCAGACCGCAGAGCAGCTGGCGGTCCTGCGGGACCTCGGCTGCGACCAGTGGCAGGGCTACCTCTTCGGGCCACCGGACACGGCCGAGGTGGCGTCCGGCCTGCTGTGACGGTGGTTCGGGGCCGGTGTGCGTGGCCCGTACGATGGCGCCGCCATGCGCATCGACCTGCACGCCCACTCCACCGCGTCCGACGGCACGCAGCCGCCGGCTGACGTCGTACGCCGAGCAGCGGCGGCCGGTCTGGACGTCGTCGCGCTGACCGACCACGACACCGTCGCCGGGCACGCCGAGGCGGCGGCTGCGCTCCCGCCCGGGCTCGCGCTGGTGCCGGGTGCCGAGATCTCCTGCGAGGTCGTCGGCGGCGACGGCGCGCGCACGTCGCTGCACCTGCTGGCCTACCTCTTCGACGCCGACGAGCCGGCGTTCGCCGCGGCGCGGGAGCGGCTGCGGACCGACCGGGTACGGCGGGCGCGCCACATGGTCGCCAAGCTGGTCGAGCTAGGCGCGCCGGTCACCTGGGAGCGGGTGTCCACGCTCGCGGACGGCGGCGCCGTCGGCCGGCCGCACGTCGCCCGCGCGCTGGTCGAGGCCGGCGTCGTGGCCGACGTGGCGTCGGCGTTCAGCGACGAGTGGATCGGGTCCGGCGGCCGGGCCTACGTCGACAAGTACGCGCTCGAACCGGTGGCGGCGATCGGGCTGGTCCGCGGCGCCGGGGGAGTCGCGGTGTTCGCTCACCCCGGCGCGGCGAAGCGCGGCGACGTCGTGGCGGACGACGTGCCGGCCGCGATGGCCGCCGCCGGGCTGTTCGCGCTGGAGGTGGACCACCCGGACCACGACGCCGGCGTCCGCGACCGCCTGCGCGGGCTCGCGTCGTCCCTGGGGCTCGCGGTCACCGGCTCCAGCGACGACCACGGGACTATCACCGGTCACCGGCTGGGGTGCGAGACCACCCGGACCGAGGTCTGGGAGTCCCTCGTGGCGCAGGCGACCGGGGCGGCGCCGATCACTGCCGCGCCGGCCGGCCGCGACGCGGCTGCCCGATGAACGGCCGGCTCTTCGCCGAGGTCTTCATCACGCTGGTCGTCATCATGGACCCGCTCGGGTCGGTGCCGATCTTCCTCTCGCTGACCGCGGGGCGCTCGCAGCGCACCCGGCGGCGGATGGCGTGGCAGGCGGTCGCGGTGGCGTTCTTCGTCATCGTGCTCTTCGCGGTCTTCGGTCAGCAGATCCTCGACTACCTGCACATCACGCTGCCGGCGCTGCGCGGGGCCGGCGGCCTGCTGCTGATCCTGGTCGCGCTCGACCTGCTGACCGGCAAGTCCAGCGACCCGGCCTCGATGCCGGACGTCAACGTCGCGCTCGTGCCGCTCGGCACGCCGCTGTTCGCCGGGCCGGGCGCGATCGCCGCGACGATCCTGTTCGTGGAGCAGTCGGACGGGGGTCGTGACCTGCTCGCGATCGCGGCGGCGATCGTCGCCGTACACGTCGCGCTGTGGTTGTCGCTGCGCTCCTCCGTCGGCGTGCTCAAGGTCGTCCGCGAGGGTGGCATCCAGCTGATCACGCGGATCTTCGGCCTGCTGCTGTCGGCGATCGCGGTGCAGTTCATCGCCGACGCGGTGCGCGGCTTCATCGAGGCGACGCCGTAGGGTCA
>DASQMY010000019.1:0-8419 GCA_035645255.1 Mycobacteriales bacterium | reverse complement strand
AAGCTGGCGAGCGTCGCCGGGGAGGTGTGCAACGCGCAGCCGGAGTTCGACGACGTCACGGCGGCCGCGGCGGCGACCGGGCGGCCCGCGAAGCTGGTCCTCGCCGAAGCAATCGCCCGCGCGCGTCAGCTCTGGTAACGGGTCTGACCCATGGATCCAGGCGTCGTCGCGCTGTCGTTCGTGCCGATCTTCCTCGTCGAGCTGCCGGACAAGACGTTCGTCGCAGCGCTGGTGCTCTCGACTCGCTACCGACCGCTGCCGGTCTGGCTGGGCATCGGGGCGGCCTTCGCCCTCCAGTGCCTGGTGGCGGTTACCGCTGGGCACTTCGCCACCCTGCTGCCGGAGACCGTGCTCCACGCGCTGACCGCGCTCGTCTTCGCGGTCGGAGCCGTGGTGCTGGTCAAGACCGCGCCTCGCGCCGAGGCGAAGGAGAAGGAACAGGAGGAGGAGTACGCCAGCAGAGCGACCGCCGACACGAGCGGATGGCGTGCTGCCGGCGCTTCCTTCGTCGTGCTGTTCGTGGCCGAGTGGGGTGACCTCTCGCAGCTGTTGACGATCGCGCTGGTTGCCCGCTATCAGGATCCGGTCAGCGTGTTCCTCGGCTCGTGGGGGGCGTTGCTCGTCGTCTCGGGGCTGGCCGTACTCAGCGGTCGCTTCCTTCTGCGCCACCTGCGCCTGTCGCTGCTGCACTACGCCGCCGCGGTGGTCTGCTCCGGTTTCGCCCTCTACAGCGCTTACCTCGCGATCGCCGGTTGAGGGTCGCTAGCCTCGCGGCGTGCCTCGAGTCCGCGCCCATGTGCACGAGACCGACGACACCCATCGGGTCACGACTCTCGAGCTGCTCTTCGACCTGGTGTTCGTCTTCGGCCTCACCCAGATCACCGCGTTCATGGCGTACGACCCCACCGGGCTCGGCGTCGCGCGCGGCATGGTGCTGCTGGCGCTGCTGTGGTTCAGCTGGGTTGCGTACGCCTGGGTCGGCAACCAGGCCAAGGCCGACGAGGGGCCGCTGCGCGTCAGCATGATCACCGCGATGGCGGGCCTGTTCGTGGTGGCCCTCGCCATGCCAGAGGCGTTCCACGACGAGCCGGGTGGTCTGCACGGTCCACTTGTGTTCGCCATCGCCTATGCCGTGGTCCGGGTGGTCCACCTCGTCGTCTACTTCGTCGCCGCGGGATCGGATGTGGGCCTGCGGCGTCAGACCGTCCGTACCGGCGCGGCGGTCATCCCGTCGCTGGCGCTGCTGGTGGTCGGGGCGGCCGCCGGTCCGCCGTACCAGCTGTGGTGGTGGTTGGGTGCGACGCTCGTCGACTACGGCGGCATCTACGCGATCGGGGCCGCCGGGTGGCGGCTGCCGTCGGCCAGACATTTCGCCGAGCGGCATGGCCTGGTGATCATCATCGCGATCGGCGAGTCGTTGGTCGCCGTCGGCCTGGGGCTGGAGGGCGCTGTCGTCAGCGGCCCACTGCTCGTGGGTGGAGTGGTCGGCGTCGCCGTTGCGGTGTGTCTGTGGTGGACCTACTTCGACGTCGTCGCGCTGGTCGCCGAGCGCCGGCTCGCCGGGCTGCATGGGGTGGAGCGCGCGGCGATGGCCCGTGACTCCTACACCTATCTGCACCTGCCCATGGTCGCCGGAATAGTGCTGCTCGCCTTGGGCGCCAAGATCCTCCTGCATGACGCCACGGCCGGCCCTTCGGCCGGGCATCCGGTCACGTCGTCGCCGCTCGCGGTCGCTGCGCTCTACGGCGGGACGGCGCTCTACCTCCTCGGCCACATCGCCTTTCGGTGGCGCAACGTGCACTCGGTCAACCGGCAGCGCGCCGTCGTGTCGGTGCTGCTGGTGGCTCTCGCCGTCTTGGGCTACGCCCGTGGGGAGGGTCAGCCGCCGCTGCTGCACCTCGTGGTCTTGGCGGTCGTACTCGCCGTACTGGTGGTCTACGAAGTGATCCGGTTCGCCGGCGCCAGGGAGCAAGTGCGCCATGCGTCGGTGGACGCCTGACCGCGGCTTGTGACGCAGTTGCGGTCCACCTCGACGTTCAACAGCAAGTACGTCACGTGGCGGCGAAACGTCGGCGGACTTGGCAGCTGCCGCAGTGCTCGACAGCCCGGGTTGGAGCGCTCGGTCCCTTAGCCTGGTGGCGATGCGGACGCTCCGGCTCGCGAGACCCGCCGAGCGGCGCGTACGCCGCTCGCTGCTGGCCGGCTTGGCTCTGCTCGGCAGCGTCGCGATAGCGGAGGGTGCCGGCGCCGCAGACTCCCTCCAGCCCGTTGCGGCGCGGCACACCGTCCTGCTCGGCGTCGGCGGTCTGCGCTGGTCCGACCTCAGCCCGGAGCAGACGCCGACGCTGTGGGGACTTCTCGACCGCAGCTCGGTCGGGTCGATCTCGGTCCGCACGGTCAAAGCGGTTACCTGCCCGCTCGACGCCTGGCTCACGATCTCGACCGGCCAGCGGTCGCTGGGCTCGCCCAGCGATTCGTCGGCTCCCTGCGCGCCGCTGCCGCGCATCGCCGACGGGCGTGTGCTCGGCTGGCGCTCGTACGTCGACCTGCAGCGCGGTGAGGTCAGCTCGTACGGGGAGCCCGGCCGGCTCGGTGACCTGCTGGGTCGTAGCCGTCGGTGTGCCCTCGCGGTAGGGCCGGGAGCGGCGGTGGCGCTGGCCACCTCGGACGGCCGGGTCGAGCGGTACACGCCCATGCCGTCCAGCGGAAGGCTCGGCGAGTGTCCGCTGACGGTCGTCGACGCCGGCAGCCTCCCGGCAAGGGCGCCGGCACGGGGGAAAGCGCTGGCGGCTCTGGACTCGCTGGTCGCGCGCCTCGCGGCCCAGTCTCCACCGGCCACCCTGTTCGTGACTGGCGTTGCGGATACACCCGGCGGGGAGCCGGGACTCGGCGCGGCACTTCGATACGAAGCGGGGCGAGCACCCGGCTGGCTCACGTCGAACTCCACCCGGCGCACCGGGCTGATCCAGCTGACCGACCTGGCCGCCACCGCACTGGCCGCGGCCGGGTCGACCTATGCCGGCATCGACGGCGCACCTGTCGTCAGTGAAGGGTCGCGCGGGCTGGACACGGCGGCCACCGTGCGCGACCGGCTCGACTTCGCGTCGCTTACCGAGTCGCTCTCGTCGATGGCGGTCCGGCTCGGGGTGACGTACCTGCTCCTGACGCTCCTCCCGCTCGCTCTGGTGGCGGCGGTGTGGCGGCGCCGACGCCAGCACGGTGTGACGCCGGCGCTGCCGGCTGCTTGGCGGACCGCCGCACTGGCAGTGTCGGTGGCCGCCGCGGCCACCCCCGTCTCCGCATACCTGCCGACTCTGGTCTCCTGGTGGACCACGAGCCGCCCCACGCTGTCGTTGCTGGCCGCCGCCGGTGTCGTCATCGCGGTCGTGACGCTCCTCGCGCTCGCACCGGTCCCGCGCCTGCGCGGAGAGGTCTGGGGACCTGCGCTCGTGGTCAGCGCGGTCACGTTCGCCGTACTGACGATCGACGCGCTCGCGGGCACGCCGCTGCACGTTGCCAGCCCGCTCGTGTCCGGACCCGTCACCGGCGGCCGCTTCTACGGGTTCAGCAACGTCACGTTCGCGGTGTACGCCACCAGCGCGCTGCTGCTCGCCGGAGCCCTCATCGAGCTCGTGCGCCCGCCAATCGGCGTGGGTGGGAGACGCGCCGCTGGCGCCGTCGTCGCCAGCGTCGCGGTCGTGGCCGTGCTGGTCGACGGCCTGCCGACGCTCGGCGCCGACTTCGGCGGGATCCTCGCCATGCTGCCGGGCTTCGGCTATCTGGCGTTGGTCGTACTCGGCCGGCGGGTCACGCTGCGCGGCGCTGCGGCGCTGGCCGGGGTGGCGGTCGCCGTCACGGTCGCCGTCTCGGTGCTGGACTGGTTGCGACCCGACGCGCAGCGCAGCCACTTCGGCAGCTTCGTGCAGAAGGTGCTCGACGGGGAGGCCAGCGACATCGTCGTGGGCAAAGCCGCGGCTGCACTGCACACCGTCGTCAACCCCGCCGGCCTGCTCGCGCTAATCGTCCTGGTGGCAGCCGTGGCCTTTGTGATCCGGCCGTACGGCATGGCCCCGGCCACCGTGGCTGCCCTCTGGACCGCCTGGCCGGCGCTGTTGCCTACGCTGCGCGCCGTGGCCATCGTCGCCGTCCTCGGGACGCTGCTCAACGACTCCGGCGTCCTGGTGGCCGGCGCGATGCTCGCCACCGCCATCCCGCTCGTCCTGGCGGCGGTGCTGCGCCTGCCCGTACCGCGTCCCGAACCCGAGCCAGCCGCCTCCCCGCAGCCGACGCGGCCATGACCGGCAACCGCTCCGTCTCGGCGGCTGGCACCGTCCTCGGTGCCGCCGCGGTCATCACCGTGCTCACGGTGCTGGCGCGGACCACCGGCTTCGCGCGCAACCTCGTGTTCGCCAAGACGGTGGGCTTCACCTGTCTCGCCGACACCTACACGACCGTCAACACCGTTCCGAACATCCTCTTCGAGGTCGTGGCCGGCGGCGCTCTCGCCAGCCTGGTCGTGCCGCTGCTTGCCCAAGCCGTCGCCAGCGGCGACCGCGACCACGTCGCGCGAACGAGCTCCGCATTGCTGACGTGGACCGTCGCCGTGCTGGTCCCGGTTGCAGCGCTGGTCGCGATCTTCGCCGAGCCGCTGTCGTCGGCCCTGCTCGGCGCCAAGGACTGCCGGGGGGCCGTCACCGTCGGCGCGTTCATGCTGCGCGTGTTCGCCCCGCAGATCGTGCTCTACGGGATCGGCCTCGTCTTGACGGGCATCCTGCAGGCACACGGCCGGTTCACCGGCCCGGCCGTCGCCCCGATGGTGTCCAGTGCCGTCGTCATCGTCGCCTACCTGCTCTACGACCTCGCCTCCCCCTACGCCAACGACGTCGACTCACTCACCACCGCACAGGAGCTGGTGTTGTCGGTGGGCACGACGCTAGGCGTCGTCGCGCTGTCGATGTGCCTGCTGGTGCCGCTCGGCCGCACCGGCGTGCGGCTGCGTGTCACGTTCCACTTTCCCGACGCAGTAGCGGCGAAGGCGCGCGGCCTCGCGTACGCCGGCGTCGCCGTACTGGGCGCCCAGCAGCTCGCGGTGCTGGTCGGGCTGCTGCTCGGCAACGGCGCCGGGGTGCCGAACTCCACGGTGGCGGTCTACTGGCAGGCGCAGACGCTGTTCCTGCTGCCCTGGGCCGTGCTCGCGGTCCCGGTGGCGACGACGGTCTTTCCGAGACTGACCCAGGCCTGGGCGCGCGGCGACGTCACCGGCTACCGCCGCGACCTGGGCGCCTCGACCACCGTCGTGCTCACGCTGAGCCTGGCGGCCACCGCGGCGCTGGTCGCCGCCGCCCAGCCGCTCGCCGCGATGATCGCCCTTACCGCCCCCGGCCGGCCCAGCACCGGACCGCTCGCCGCCGCGGTGACGGCCTTCGCCTTCGGCCTGCCCGGGTACGCGCTGTTCGCGCTGCTGTCCCGCGCGCTCTACGCGAGCGGCGAGACGCGGCGTACGGCTGTCGCCTGCGTGAGCGGATGGGCCGCCGTCATCATCGCCGCGGTAGTCCTCGCCACGACGTTGCCCACCGAACACCGGGCCGTGGCGATCGCGACGGCGAACAGCATCGGCATGACGGTCCTGGGCGCTCTGCTCGCCCTGGCGGTGGGCAGGCGTGCCGGCCTCGCGGCCCTCGCCGGCACCGCGGCCCCGGCCGGTGCCGCCCTTGCGGCAGCCGTCGTGGCCGCTCTGGCCGGCCGGTTGCTGGCGTCGGCCTTCGACATCGAGGGGACCGCTGCCGCGGTCTCCCAGTCGGTCATCGTCGCTGGCGCGACAGTGGCCATTTTCACGCTGCTGGTGGCCGCCGTTGCCCGACGCCAGCTGCGCGCGGCAAGCGCTGTGCTGCTGACGCGCGCGCCGGGCGTGCGCAGGTGACCCTAGTCGACCGGCTGCCGCTCACCGGCCGGCGCATCGCGCTGGTGCTGGCGACCAGCACCGGCGGCACGGGACGGCATGTGCGGGTGCTCAGCGCGGGGCTCTCGGCAGCCGGCGCCTCGGTCGTGGTCGCCGGTCCCGCCTCGACCGAGCAGTCGTTCGACTTCTCGGGCACCGGCGCGCACTTCCAGCCGGTCGACATCGGCTCCGCTGCCCGCCCGCTGGCCACCGTGGCCGCCGTACGTCAGCTCCGCCCACGTGCTGCACGTGCCGACCTCGTCCACGCGCACGGGCTGCGAGCCGGTGCGATCGCCGCCCTGACGACGCCCCGCGCCGTGCCGCTGGTCGCGACGTGGCACAACGCCGTGCTAGAGAGCGGGCTCACCCGGCTGCTGTCGGCGCCTCTGGAGCGGCTGGTCGCTCGGCGGGCGGCGGTGTCGCTGTGCGTCTCGTCAGACCTGGAGCGCCGAGTCAGCTCGCTCGGTGGCCGCGACGTTCGTTTTGCGCCGGCGAGCGCGCCCGAGCTGCCGCGTGCGCAACGCTCGCGAGCAGCGGTACGCGCCGAGCTGGGAGCCAGCGACCGGCCGCTCGCGCTCACCGTGGCGCGGCTGCACCCGCAGAAGGGCCTCCACGCACTGGTCAGCGCGGCGGAACGGCTTGCCGGCCGCAGTCCCGCGCCGCTGTTCGCCGTTGCCGGCGACGGGCCGCTGCGCGCCGAGCTAGCCGACGCGATCGCTGCGACAGGGGCGCCGGTCCGCCTCCTCGGGCACCGCGACGACGTCGCCGACCTGCTCGGCGCATGCGACGTCGCGGTGCTCCCCAGCGTCTGGGAGGGCAGCCCGCTGGCGGCGCAGGAGGCGCTCCGCGCCGGTGTACCGTTCATCGGCACCCGGGTGGGTGGCGTCGCGGCGTTGGTCGGCGACGCCGGCCTGCTGGTCCGCCCGGACGACCCCGCCGCGCTGGCCGACGCCATCGCAGAGGTGCTCGACGACGCCGCGTTGGCCGCCGACCTGGGGCGCCGGGCACGCGCCGCAGCACAGCGCCTGCCGAGTGACGCCTCCGTGGTCGCTGCGGTGGTCGCGGTCTACGCGGAGCTGCTCGCCGTGCCGCGGCACTAGGCTCCGGCTCATGACGTTCCCGCTCGGCGCCGACAGCGAGGTAGGCCAGCTGCGTACGGTCCTGCTGCACCGACCGGGTGCCGAGCTGCAGCGGCTCACACCCCGCAACAACGACGCGCTGCTCTTCGACGGAATCCCCTGGGTCGGCCGGGCTCAGGAAGAGCACGACGCCTTCGCCCAGGCACTGCGCGACCGCGGCGCCGAGGTCCTCTACGTCACCGAGCTGCTCACCGATACCCTCACCGACGAAACGGCTCGCAAGGACGCGATCAGTGCGGTGACGTCGACGCTGCGGCTCGGGGACACCATGCGCGCCTACCTCCAGTCGGCGCTGCAGGACTGCACTCCTGCTGAGCTCACTGAGGTCCTCGTTGCCGGGGTGCGCAACGATGAGGTGAGCGGTGGCAGCGGGCTGGTGAGCGCGCTGCTCGCGCCGGACACGTTCTTGATCTCGCCGCTGCCCAACCTGCTGTTTACCCGCGACTCGAGCGTCTGGGTGCGAGAGCGGGTCGGCGTGACCAGCCTGAGCATGCCCGCACGGGAGCGCGAAACACAGCTGACCGAGCTCATCTACACCCACCATCCCCGCTTCGCGGCTAGCAAGCACATCTACGGCCGACAGCTCGAACATCTCGAAGGCGGCGACGTCCTGCTCCTCGGGCCGGGCGTGATGGCCGTCGGCGTCGGGGAGCGTACGACCCCGGCCGGTGCCGAACGGTTCGCCCGGCAAGTCTTCGCCGACGATCTCGCGCACACGGTGCTCGCCGTACCCATTGCGCAGCAGCGCGCCACGATGCACCTCGACACGGTCTGCACGATGGTCGACGCCGACGCCATCGTGATGTACCCCCAGGTGGCCGAGACCTTGCAGGCGTACGCCGTGACCGCCGCCGAGGCCGGGCGCACGAAACCGGCCGAGGTCGTTCTCGAGGTGTCTCCGCCCGAGCCGTTCCTGGTCGCGGCAGCGAAGGCGATGGGCCTGGACACGCTGCGCCGCATCGACACCGGCCTCGACCCCGTGACGGCCGAGCGCGAGCAGTGGGACGACGGCAACAACACGTTGGCGATAGCACCGCGGGTCTGCGTGGCGTACGAGCGCAACGTGGAGACCAACGCCCGGCTCGAGGATGCCGGCATCGAGGTCGTCACCATCGCCGGCTCTGAGCTCGGCTCCGGACGGGGCGGGCCTCGCTGCATGTCGTGCCCGGTCTCCCGCGAGCCGCTGGTGCTCGGCTAGGTACGCTCCGCGGGCTGGTTGTCGGCCGCACCGGCTCGCCGCCGCGGCCGTGCACATGCAGGCCCGACCGCTGCTGACGGGGGATACAACAACGGCCGGGCTTGGCGAGATCCTAGCCTCGGAGTGCCGCGTCAGTCACGCATT
>DASQMY010000018.1:0-3347 GCA_035645255.1 Mycobacteriales bacterium | reverse complement strand
CCTCGATCCCCCGGACGCCGAAACCGCCCGGGATCAGTACGCCGTCGACCCCGTCGAGGGCCGCGCCGGCGCCCGCCGGCGTCTCGCAGTCGTCGCTCGGCACCCAGCGGATCTCGACGCGCGCGTCGTTGGCGAATCCGCCGTGCCGGAGCGCCTCGGTCACCGACAGGTAGGCGTCGGGCAGGTCGACGTACTTGCCGACCAGCGCGACAGTGACCGTCCGCGCCGGCTGGTGGACCCGCCTCAGCAGCTTGTCCCACTCGGTCCAGTCGACGTCGCGGAACGACAGCCCGAGCCGCCGTACGACGTAGGCGTCGAGCCCTTCGGAGTGCAGCACCTTCGGGATGTCGTAGATGGAGGACGCGTCGACCGCGGCGACGACCGCCTCGACGTCGACGTCGCACATCAGCGCGATCTTGCGCTTGAGGCTGGCGGGGATCGGCCGGTCGGCTCGGCAGACGACGGCGTCGGGCTGGATGCCGATCGACCGCAGCGCCGCGACGGAGTGCTGCGTCGGCTTGGTCTTCAACTCCCCGGACGGGCCGATGTAGGGGATCAGCGAGACGTGGACGTAGAGCACGTTCTCCCGGCCGACCTCGTGGCGCACCTGCCGGATGGCCTCGAGGTAGGGCAGCGACTCGATGTCGCCGACCGTGCCGCCGACCTCGGTGATCACGACGTCGACCTGGTCGGTGCCGAGCCGGCGGATCCGCGACTTGATCTCGTTGGTGATGTGCGGGATGACCTGCACCGTGTCGCCGAGGTACTCGCCGCGGCGCTCCTTGGCGATCACCGCGCTGTAGACCTGGCCGGTCGTGACGTTGGCCGAGCCGTGCAGCTCGGTGTCGAGGAACCGCTCGTAGTGGCCGATGTCGAGGTCGGTCTCCGCGCCGTCGTCGGTGACGAACACCTCGCCGTGCTGGAACGGGTTCATCGTCCCGGGGTCGACGTTGAGGTAGGGGTCGAGCTTCTGCATGGTGACGCGGAGCCCGCGCATCTTGAGGAGCCGGCCGAGGCTGGACGCCGTCAGGCCCTTGCCGAGGGAGGAGGCGACGCCCCCCGTGACAAAGATGTGCTTGGCTGCCACTCGCACTCCCGTGTGCCCTGCTCGGGCGTCGCGCGGCGGGGGAAACCCCACCGGTCCACGGGAGTTCACGGTAACACGACCTGCGGACATCGCGGTCGAAACAGCCGCGCCGGCGCGTCCCGGGCCGGCCCCGGTCAGTAGGGTCCGGTGCGACCGGCCGGCCGTAGCAGAGGATCCGACGTGGCTCGCATCGTCCTGGCGCTCGGTCCGTCCACGGGCGGGATCGGGCGGCACGTCCGACAGCTGCACGACGAGCTCGTGCTGCGCGGGTGGCAGGTCACCGTCGCCGGCCCGGCCGCGCTCGCCGACACCTGGCTGGCCGGTGTGGCCGACTTCGCGCCGGTGGAGCTGCCCGGCTCGTGGCCCACCGCCCGCTCGGCGTACGCCGGACTGGCGGCGGTCGCGCGCGGGGCCGACGTGCTGCACGCGCACGGCCTGCGGGCCGGGCTGGTCGCCACGCAGGCGGCCCGCCGCGCCGGCGTGCCGAGCGTCGTCTCGCTGCACAACCTGGTGCTGCCCGAGACGGCCGGCCGCGGCTGGCGGGCGGCGCGGCTCGCCGAGCCGCTGCTCGGCCGGCTGGGCGACGCGGCGATCGGCGTGTCGCCGGACATCACCCGTCGACTGGGCCGCGGCGCCGTGACGATTCCGCTCTCGTCGACGCCGGTGTCCGCCGGCCGGGACCGCGCCGCGGTGCGCGCCGAGCTCGGCATCGAGCCGACCGACGTCCTCGCGCTGTGCGTCGCGCGGCTGCACCGCCAGAAGCGGCTCGACGTCCTGATCGACGCGGCGCGGCGGGCCCGCGCCCGTGCGCCCGCCCTGCGGGTGCTCGTCGCCGGCAGCGGGCCGGCCGAGCCGGAGATCGGCGCGCTGGCCGCCGCCAGCGAAGGCGCGGTGTGCCTGCTCGGCCGCCGCAACGACGTCGGCGACCTGCTCGGAGCGGCCGACATCGCCGTGCTGTCGTCGGCCTGGGAGGCGACCCCGCTGGCACTGCACGAGGCGGCGCGGTTCGCGCTCCCGCTCGTCGGCACGGCAACCGGCGGCATCGGCGAGCTGGTCGTCGACGAGGTCACCGGGCTGCTCGTCCCGGTCGGCGACGCGGGTGCGCTGGCGGCGGCCCTGGTCCGGCTCGCCGAGGACCCTGGCGCAAGGCAACGGCTGGGCGCCGCGGCGCGCGACCGCGAGCTCACCGAGTTCGCGCCGGAGCGGATGATGTCGGCGCTCGAGCGGGTCTACGCCGGAGTACGCGGCGGGTGAGCGGTCGCGTCCTGGCGGTGCGCCAGCGACGCAGCGAGCGCGATCGGGACAGCGATGGTGAGGGCGAGCGCCGGGACGGCGACGCCCGAGTCGTTGAAGGCGAAGCCGGCCACGCCCATGACCAGCACCGAGATAAGACCCGCACGCAGCTCCGGGACCGCGTCGAACGCACGGCGCAGCCCGCCCATCGGGCGGAGAAGGACCATCGTGAGGAAGACGACGGCGAGCGGCACGACCAGCGTCAGGACGCTCCTCGTCAGCAGCCGGAAGTTGGCCTCCGCCTTGCGCCGGACGACCGCGCCCGCGCCGCCGTGGAGCAGCTGACCGACGAAGCGGCCGAGATGGGTCTGGGCGTCGGCCGGCCGGGCGTAGTCGAGCAGCGCGAACGTCGCCACGACGGCCACCGCCGCGACAGCGATCACGCTCAGCAGCCGCCACGTCGGCCGGCGGCCGGACACCAGCACGCCGAGCAGGGCGAACGACGGCACGAGCGCGAGCACGCCGCCGAAGTCGCTGCCCCACAACGGACTGCCGTCGATGACGACCGCAACGACGCCGACGGCTGCGACGATCGCGACCGACTGCCGGGGCGTGCGCCGTACGCACAGGGCGGCGGCGCACAGCAGCGCACCCGTCGCGAAGACCGCGAACGCGACGTTGCCGACACCCGCGAACCGGCCCGCCACGACGGGCGAGTAGCCGGCCAGGCTGGACATCTGCAGCCGCGCGCCGGTCAGCAGGTCGACGCCGATGACGACGAAGGTGAGCGCCGCGACGAACCCCTCCGGCCCGAGCGGCCGCCGGTGCCACGGGCCGCGCGCGGCGACCAGGTAGATCGCGGCGTCGATCACCGCCACCAGCGTGATCAGGAAGATCAGCGGCTGCCGCCACCACGGCACCAGGTGCGCGAGGTAGGTCGCGCCCGGGACCCCCGCGAATGCGAGGGCGAAGCCGCGGGTCACCCCGCCGATGCGCGCCTGCGCCGGCTGCCCCCGGAGGCGGCGCA
>DASQMY010000017.1:0-13399 GCA_035645255.1 Mycobacteriales bacterium | reverse complement strand
ATCGACAACGGACCCGAGGACGAGCCGCTGCTGCTGCTGCGTGAGGTCGGTCGGCTGCGGCAGGAGATCGAGGCCGCGCGCGGCGGCGTCACGCTCGACGTACCGGAGCAGGAGGTCGTCCGGGACGGCGACGGCTACCGCCTGCAGTACCGCGCCCCGCTCGGCGTCGAGGACTGGAACGCGCAGATCAGCCTGCTGACCGGCATGTCGGCGGCGGAGGTCATGCTCGGCGCCCGGGTCGGCCTGCTGAGGACGCTGCCCACGCCGGACCGCAGGTCGGTCGAGGCGCTGCGCCGCAGCGCCAAGGCGCTGGGCGTCGACTGGCCGGCGGAGACCGAGCACCCGGAGTTCATCCGGTCCCTCGACGCCGCGGTGCCCGCGCACGCGGCTCTGCTGACTCTGTCGACGTCGCTGCTCCGCGGCGCGGGCTACGTCGCGTTCGACGGCACGCCGCCGGAGTCGGCGCTGCACAGCGCGATCGCGGCGCCGTACGCGCACGCCACCGCTCCGCTCCGCCGGCTCGCCGACCGCTTCGTCGCCGAGGTGTGTGTCGCCGCCTGCGCCGGCGTCGACCCGCCGGGCTGGGCCCGGGCCGCGCTGCCCGGGCTGCCGCCGCTGATGAGCGAGTCGGACCGCCGGGCTCGGGCGCTCGAGCGCGCCGTGCTGGACTACGTGGAAGCCGCCGTGCTGCGGTCGCGGGTGGGCGAGACGTTCGACGGTGTCGTGGTGGAGGCGGAGGGCGACGACGGGGTGGTGCAGATCGCCGACCCGGCCGTCCGGGCGCGGCTGAAGGCGGCCGGACTGCCGCTCGGCGAGCAGGTCAGGGTGACGCTCGTGGCGGCCGACCCGGCCGCCCGCACGGTGCAGTTCGCCCGCGCCTGAGCAGCTACCATCTGAGGCATGGCAGTTGAGCGGTGCAGCCGCTGCGGCACGGCGCGGCGCGGCGACCTGCAGGTATGCGTGCGGTGCGAGACGCCGTTCGCGGCCGCCGGCGACCCGGACGTCGACATGCAGCGGCCGGCCGCGCCGTCGACCTTCCAGACGCACGGCACGATGGGTCTGATGGTCGTGATCGGCGTCATCCTCTTCGGCGTGCTGCTCGGGTTCAGCGGTCGCGACGTCGGGCCGTTCAAGGGCGAGCTCGTCGGTCAGCCGGCAGCCGCGTCGGCCGACACGGTGACCGTCACGGTGCGGGTCACCAACACCGGCGAACGGGCGGGCCGCGGCAACTGCCGCGTCGGCGTCGTCAACAGCGGCGGCGTCAAGCGCGTGGAGTCGCAGTTTCTCACCGCCAAGATGGCCGGCGGCGCGGCGGTCACCCAGCAGGTGACGGTCCGGACCGTCAACGGCCGGCCGGCCGAGGTCACCTGCTCCTGACCGGCGCCTACCAGCCGTCCCGCTGCTGCCGGGGCAGCGAGCCCGGTGCGCGCAGGCCCTGCGCGGTGTCGAGCAGCCGGTTGAGCCGGTCGCGCAGCGTGACCTGACGCGCGGCCAGCGGGGCACTGCGGGTCACCAGGTGCTGGACCACGTCGAAGAAGCGGGTCGCGGCGCCCTGCGGCACGATCAGCGACCGGTGGGCGAGGCCGTGCAGCTCGTCGGCGCCCTGGTCGATGGTGAGCACGAGCGCGCCGCGGTCGCGCGCGCCGGACACCCGGTCGAGCAGCTGCTCCGGGGCGCCGTCCGGGGAGATCACCAGCAGCGTCTCCGACCGGCGTACGGCGGCCAGCCGCTCGACGCCGACGGCAAGGTGCGCCGGCGCCCCGGACGGCACCGCCCAGCGGACGAGGGTCGGCTCGAGATCGACCCGCTCGCTCCAGCGCGCCTCGTCGGTGAGGTGCGCCGCGAAGTGCCACGGCTCGTCGGTCGGCGTGCCGACGAGCAGCAGACCACCGGCGCCGTGCGGCGCCGAGCCCAGGGTCGCCGCGAACCCGGCGAGGTCGTCGGCGATGCCGGCGCCGTCCACCAGGGGGCGCAGCAGGTCCACCTCGGCCGGATCCACCTCGTCATGATGTCAGCAGCCGCCACCTCACGTCCTCGCAGCCGGGCGACCCGGCGGCGGGCCGCGGGCAGCAGCTCGCCGGCGTACTCACCGGCCTGCTCGTCGAGCGCAGCGCCGGCGAGCACGAGGTCCATCTCCACGGCCGTGCGGACCCGGGCCGCCTCGGCGAGCAGTTCGTCGATCGCGCGGGTGGCCGGCGCGGCCCGGTCCTGGCGCAGTCGGGGCACGCGGCATCCTCAGGTAGGTCGGTCGCTCCGGAGGTCGGTGTAGGAGTTCTCCGCAACGGCGCGGACTCCTGCTGGGCCCCGATGCGCGCGTTGCGGCGAGTTGGCGAGAGGATGTGGGCATGGACGACGTGCGACGCGGTCTGCTGGTCATCGGGCACGGCTCCCGGCGGCCCGAGGCCAACGAGATGCTCTCGGCGGTTGCCGACGCGGTGCGCGGTCGGCTCGACTGGCACGCCGTCGAGCCGGCCTACCTCGAGCTGTCGCGCCCGACGATCGCCGAGGGCTTCCGGATCCTCGTCCGTGAGGGCTGCACGGACATCGTCGTGCACCCGTACTTCCTCTATCCGGGGAACCACACCGTCGCGGACATCCCGCGTGAGCTCGAGCAGCTGGGCGCGGAGCACCCCGAAGTCCGCTGGACGATGACCGAGCCGCTCAACCTGGACGAGCGCATCGTCGACGTGGTCGTCGACCGGGTGCGCGCCGCCACCTCGTAGAAGGGCACGCCGCGTGCGCACGGAACAGCCCATCGTCGCGCCGATGACCATCGGCATCCTCGGCGGCACCGGTGATCAGGGCCGCGGCCTCGGCCGCCGGCTCGCGGCAGCGGGGCACACCATCGTGCTCGGGTCGCGTGACGCCGAACGGGCCGAGGCGGCCGCCGAGACGCTGGTCCGCCGGTCGAAGCGCCTCGCGATCACCGGCGGCACCAACAGCGAGGCGGCCGCCAAGGGCGAGGTCGTCATCGTCGCGGTGCCCTACGAGGGGCACCGGGAGCTGCTGGCGTCGCTCGCCGCCGAGCTGGCCGGCAAGGTCGTCGTCGACTGCGTCAACCCGATGGCGTTCGACAAGCGCGGCGCGACGATGGTGCCGGTCCCCGAGGGCAGCGCGGCCGAGGAGGCGGCCGCCGTCCTGCCGGAGAGCACGATCGTGTCGGCGTTCCACGACGTTTCCGCGCGCCGGCTGCTCGGCAGCAACCTCTCGGTCAGCACCGACGTGCTGGTCTGCGGCGACGACAAGGAGGCCAAGGCGCTGGTGTGCGCGCTGGCCGGGCAGATCCGCGGCATGCGCGGCATCGACGCCGGTCCGCTCCGGCTGGCGAGCGTGCTCGAGTCGCTGACCACCGTGCTCATCGGGATCAACCGCGCCTACAAGACGCACTCGGGGGTCCGGATCACCGGTGTCTAGCCGGGCCGGCCGGCGGCTGCCGCGCCGGCTCGTCCAGCTGTACGCCGGGCTGGTCCTCTACGGCTTCAGCGATGCGCTGATGGTGCTGGGCGACCTCGGGCTCGCGCCGTGGAGCGTGCTGCACCAGGGCGTCGCCGAGCTCAGCGGCCGCCCGATCGGGCAGTGTGCGATAGCCCTGGGCCTCGTGGTTCTGCTGCTGTGGATCCCGCTGCGGCAGCGGCCGGGCTTCGGCACGATCAGCAACGTCGTCGTCGTCGGCCTGTCGCTGGACGCGTCGCTCGCGCTGCTCGGTGCCCCGGACGGGGCCGCCGCGCGCTCGGCGTACCTCGTCGCGGGGGTGGTGCTCAACGCCCTCGCGACCGCCGCCTACATCGGTGCCCGGCTCGGGCCAGGACCGCGGGACGGCCTGATGACCGGCATCGCCGCGCGCGGCGGGTCGATCCGCGTCGTGCGCACCGGGATCGAGGTGGTCGTGCTGGCCGTCGGCTGGGCGCTCGGCGGCACGGTCGGAGCCGGGACCGTGCTGTACGCCGGCGCGATCGGCCCACTCGTCCACCTGCTGCTGCCGCGGGTCGAGGTCCCGGGCGCAGAACCCGCCGGACACCCGGTCAACCCGGCGGGCAGCGGGCCGGCCACCTCGATCGACCTGCCGCAGGACCTCCCGGTCCTCGAGCGGGACTGCGTCCGCGTCGTCGTGCTCGACGTCGCCGGCAACGTCCTGCTGTTCAAGACCCGCGAGGTCTCGATGCCCGAGCTGGGTCACTGGTGGGAGCTGCCCGGCGGCGGGATCGACCCGGGGGAGACGTACGTCGACGCCGCGGTCCGCGAGCTGCGCGAGGAGACCGGGATCCGGGTCGCGGCGCACGAGGTCGGCCCGCCGACGTGGCGGCGCACGGCGTCGTTCCGGCACCGCGCGAGCCGCCGGCTTCAGCACGAGGTGGTCGTCCTGGTCCGCCTCACCGGCGTCGGTCCGGCCGTGCAGGAGGACGGCCGTCTCGACTACGAGAAGGACGACTACGTCGACTTCCGGTGGTGGCCGGTCGCCGAGGTCCGCGCCAGCGCCGAGCGCTTCTATCCGGGCCGGCTCCCGGAGCTGCTGCCCGCCCTGCTGGCCGGCAGTCCGGTCGACGAGCCGTTCGAGCTGTGGTCCTGATCGCAGAAGACCCCGGCGGAGGCCCGCCGGGGTCTTCTGGCACCGCTTCGACCTGGTTACTTCGTGACGGTGATCTCGCGGTCGAGGAACGCCTTCCGCACGGCGGCCACCTCGGCGTCGCTGAGCATCGTCCCGTCCGGGAAGACGATCGTGTCGGCCGTGACGATCGTGTGGTCGGCCGCCGCGGCGAACGTCGTGTCCGGGGCGAAGAGGAACTGCGCCTGGATGATCACGGTGTCCGCCTTCACGTGACCGAGCGCCTGCCGGATGTCCCACAGCGCGCGCGACCAGATCTGGCCGTCGTAGTGCACCCGACCCCTGCGGTCGGCGTACGTCAGGTCGGTGTCGATGCGGCGCAGGCAGTGCACCGGCTTCGTCTCGGTCAGCGTGGTGTAGGACACCGCGTCCCAGTCGGCGATGCACGGGACCTCGTAGTCCGAGCCGCTGACCACGTTGGTCACGGTCGCGGCGAGGTAGTCGCCGAACGCCTCTCCGATCGCGCCGGCCTCGATGCTCGTCCCGAAGCCCGCGACCTGCGAGTCGTGCACCGCGTGCCCGTACTCGTGGACGATGACGTCGGCGTCCTCAGCGTCGTCGACCCCGCCCTTTCCGAGCCGGATCACGTCGTGCTTGTCCCACGAGTACGAGTTGTCGGCACCCCACTGGTTGATCCGCAGATCCTGCGACTCCATGTTCACCGGGGCGTAGGTGCCGGTGCCGAAGCCGAGACTCTGGATGTAGAGCTGCGCCTGCGTGACCCAGTAGTAGGCCATCACCTGCTCGAACCGGTCGTCGTTGCGCTTGTAGATGAACGTGTTGGTCGGCGAGTACGCCGGGTTGCCGGTCTCGCTGATGATGTTGGCCCAGTCACCGCGCAGGTAGCCGCTGCCGTCGAGGTTGGTCAGCTCGACGATCTCGTACGCCCCCTGCAGCGCGGCGTAGTCGATGTCGAGATCGATCCGGCGCAGGCAGTGCGGCGACGCGGTGGTGTACGACGTCGCGTCCCAGTCGGCGACGCAGGGTGCGTCGGGCGTCGGGGCCAGCACGTTGGTGACGGTCACGGCGAGGTAGTCGCCGAACCCCTCTCCGATGGCACCGGCCTCGATGGAGGTGCCGAAGCCGGCCACCTGCGAGTCGTGTACCGCGTGACCGTACTCGTGGATGATCACCTCGGCGTCCTCGGCGTCGTCGACGCCGCCCTTGCCGAGCTTGATCATGTCCTTCTTGTCCCACGAGAAGCTGTTGTCAGCGCCCCACTGGTTGATCCGGATGTCCTGGCTCTCCATGTTGACCGGTGCGTACAGCCCGGTGCCGAAGCCGAGGCTCTGGATGTACTTCTGCGTCTCGGTCACCCAGTAGTAGGCCATCACCTGCTCGAACCGGTCGTCGTTGCGCCGGTAGATGAACGTGTTGGTGGGGGAGTAGGCCGGGTTGCCCGTCTCGCTGACGATGTTGGCCCAGTCACCGCGCAGGTAGCCGCTGCCGTCGAGGTTGGTCAGCTCGACGATCTGGTACGCCCCCTGCAACGCGGCGTAGTCGGCGTCGTTCTGGTCGGTGAGCGACTGGTCCTGCAGCGCGACGACCGGGTTGGGCGAGAAGATCTGCCCGGTGCCGGTGGTCGATCCCGACGGCGGCTTGCCCTTGCCGGCGAGGGCCGGCGTCGTCGCCAGTGCCAGCGCCGTGACGCCGATGAGCGCGACCGCGCCGGCGCGTGTGTTCATCCGTGAGCGCACGTGGAACTCCACATCGTTGTTGGGGGGTTCAGCGTACGACGGCGCGCCGGTCGCGACCAGAGGGCTGACCGAACGGTTCTCGCGCAGGCGACCAGCTCAGACGTAGGTGTGCGCAGGACCGGGGTAGACGCCGTCGCGGACCTCGACGGCGAACGACTGCGCGGCGTCGGTCAGTGCGCCGCGCAGGTCGGCGTACGCCTTGACGAACTTCGCGGTGTGCCCGGTCGTCATGCCGGCCATGTCCTGCCAGACGAGGACCTGCGCGTCGCAGCCGGCGCCGGCGCCGATCCCGATCGTCGGGACGACGAGGGAGTCGGTGACCCGGCGGGCCAGGTCGGCGGGCACGGCCTCCAGCACGACCGCGAACGCCCCGGCCTCCTGCAGCGCTTTGGCGTCCTGGAGCAGCTGCTCACCGGACTCCCCGCGGCCCTGGACGCGGAACCCGCCGAACGCGTGCACGCTCTGCGGGGTCAGCCCGAGGTGCGCCATCACCGGTACGCCGGACGCCGCGATCGCCTCGACCTGTGGCAGCACCCGCTCGCCGCCCTCGAGCTTCACCGCGTGCGCGTGTCCGTCCTTCATGAAGCGGGCCGCGGTGTCGACCGCCTGCGCGACGGACGACTGGTACGAGCCGAACGGCAGGTCGGCGACGACGAGCGCTCGCCGGCTGCCGCGGGTGACCGCGCGGACGAGCGGGATCATCTCGTCGACCGTTACGGGCAGCGTCGACTCGTGGCCGTAGACGAGCATGGCCGCGCTGTCACCGACCAGCAGTACCGGGATGCCGGCGTCGTCGAGGATGCGCGCGGTGGTCGCGTCGTAGGCGGTGAGCATCGCCCACTTCTCGCCGCGGTCCTTTGCTCGCTGGACGTCGACGATCGTCACCCGCTTGTCGGGGGAGCCGCCGTAGAGGGAGATGGGCGCGCCGGCGCCGGAAGTGGAAGTCATGGCACATGCCACCTTCGCGTCATCGAGGCCTCGCGGATGAGGTCCCCGTGCACGTGAAATCGTGACACGCCGGGCACGTCCTGTGAAGCGTGCGGGTCCTACCGCGCGGCGTCGCGGAACCGGTTGGTGATGGGCAGCCGCCGGTCGCGCCCGAAGTTCTTCGGCGAGATCTTCGGGCCCGGCGGGTACTGCCGCCGCTTGAACTCCGCGGTGTCGACGAGCTTGATCACCTTCTCGACCGTCGCGGCGTCGTGCCCGGCCGCGACCAGGTCCTCGCGACCGAGGTCGCGCTCGACGTAGTCGTCGAGGATCGCGTCGAGCACGTCGTACGGCGGCAGCCGGTCCTCGTCGACCTGGTCGGGGGCGAGCTCCGCAGACGGCGGCTTGGTGATGGTGTTGAGCGGGATCGGCTCGGTCTCGCCGCGCATGCGGGCGCGCTCGTTGCGCCAGCGGGCGAGCTCGAAGACCAGCGTCTTCGGCACGTCCTTGATCGGAGCGAAACCGCCGGCCGAGTCGCCGTACAGCGTGGAGAAGCCGGTCGCCAGCTCGCTCTTGTTGCCGGTCGTGAGGACCAGATGGCCGTGCTCGTTGGACAGCGTCATGAGCAGCGTGCCGCGGACGCGCGCCTGGAGGTTCTCGGCGGCCAGGCCGTCGATGCCGCCGGACTCCTTGAGAGCGAGGTGGAAGGCGTCGACCACCTCGCCGATCGGCACCAGCGAGTAGTGCAGGCACTGCCGGCGGGCGAGGTCCTCGGCGTCGGTGACGCTGTGGCCGGAGGAGTATGCCGACGGCATGGCGACGACGTGGACCGCGTCCGCCCCGAGCGCGTCGCGCGCGATGGTCGCCACGACGGCCGAGTCGATCCCGCCGGACAGGCCGAGCACGACCGACTCGAAGCCGTTCTTGGCGACGTAGTCGCGGGTCGCCAGGACGACCGCGTCCCAGACCTCGGCGGCCGGCGCGAGCGGCTCGACGACCCCTCCGGACACCGGCTGGGCCGGGAAGTCGAGCTCGTCGGTGGACAGCAGGATGCGCTCGACCGTGATGCCGCGGTGCGCCTCGTCGCGGTCGTGCCGCGTCGCCGGCGAGAGCTCGAGGTCGTGGACGATCAGGGCTTCCTCGAACCGCGGGCCGCGCGCCAGCAGCCGGCCCGCCGGGTCGATCACCATGGAGTCGCCGTCGAAGACCAGCTCGTCCTGGCCGCCGAACATGTTGACGTAGGCGACCGTCGCACCACCCTCGGCTGCGCGCCGGGCCACCAGGTCGCGCCGGTAGTCGCTCTTGGCCTGCTCGAACGGCGACCCGTTGATGACGAGCACCAGGACGGCGCCGGACCGGCCGGCCGCGGCGACCGGCCCGCCGTCCTGCCAGAGGTCCTCGCAGATCGTGATCGCGACGTCGACGCCGTGCACCCGCACGATCGGGACGGTCGTCCCGGGCTTGAAGTAGCGCTGCTCGTCGAACACGCCGTAGTTGGGCAGGAAGTGCTTGTAGTAGCGGGCGCGCACCGCGCCGCGGTGCAGGACCGCGGCACCGTTGCGCGGCCCGCCGTCGTGGTCGAGGTAGCCGGCGACGACGATCAGCTCGCCCGTGTTGCGGGCGAGCGGGTCGATCGCTGCGCGGGACGCTGCGGCGAACGTCCGCCGGTAGACGAGGTCCTCGACCGGATAGCCGGTCAGTGTCATCTCGGGCAGCGCGAGCACGTGCGCGCCCGCCGCCTCGGCCCGCCGTACGGCGTCCTGGGCGAGCGCCACGTTGCCGTCGATGTCACCGACGGTGAGGTCGAGCTGGGCCAGTGCGATCCGAAGCCACGCCACGTCGTACCTCCTCGCGCTTACCCTACGGCGTTGCGCGAGCCGGTACCGCGACGAGGCGCGTCGTCAGTGGACGGGCGCAGGCAGCTCCGATCCCTGCTCGTCCGCCATCGCGGCGATCATGTGGGCGAACTGCTCGCAGTCCGGCGGCATGAACGGCTCGGCGTCCGGCACTGCGGCGAGCACGCCGAGGAACTCGTCGAGCGACGTGCCGTCCGCTGCGGGGAGGTGCGAGGAGAAGATGCGCGTCGGCGCGAGCCGGCGCACACCGTCGAGGACTTCGCCGAAGCGGGCCCGGTCGACGACGTGCGCCCACGGCGAGTCCGACGTCGCCCAGCCGAGCATGCCGCCGGCCAGCGCTTCGCGCGGGACATCGGACGCGTCCTGCGTCGGCTCCTGCAGGATCGCGCCGAACGCGTCGACGCTGAACAGGTAGCCGGTCGACCCGTCGACGAAGCCCGTGGACATCGGGTTGTCGAACAGCGGGGGAGCGACCGCCGTGAGCGTGCGGTCGCCGACGTCGAGCTGGTCGCCGGGCCGGATCGCGTGCACCCGGTCCATCGGGACGGGCCACCAGCTCGCCATCCGCAGCGCGCTCATGCCGTGTGTGACGAGCTTGGCGTTGGGTGCAGCGTCCATCATGCGCCGGATGCTGCCGGTGTGGTCCGCGTCGTCGTGCGTCAGCCAGATCCAGCGCAGCTCGGCGAGGTCGACCCGCTCGCCGACGGCTGCGACGAACTCGTCGCTGTCGGCGCCGATGCCGGTGTCGACCAGCACGGGCTCCTCGGCGGTCAGCAGGTAGGCGTTGATGGGCAGCACGCCGACGCCGGGAAACGGCAGGTTGACCGGGAAGACGTGGACGTCTGCAGCGGCCTGGTAAGGGGAATCCATCGGTTACCTCCGATCGAGTGGTCGCCTCCGATGGTTTTCCTGCCGCGCGCCGGATGCAATGGCGCGAACGGACTAGCCCTGGCCAGGCGAGGGCCCCGCCGGACTGGTGTCCGACGGGGCCCTCGTTCAGTGGTCGTGCGCTGCAGTGCTACTTCGCCGGCTGCACCCGGATCTGGCCGATCGTGTTGCCCTGCTTGGACTTCTGAACCGTGAGCTTCACGCCGTACGGGTCGGTCGGGTTGCCCGTGCCGAGCGGCACCCCGAGTCCGATGTCCTGACCCCAGTACGGGTGATCCGTGGCAAGGGTGCCGTCCTCGTGCACGAACCGCACCGAGTAGGGCTTGTTGCCACCGTTGGGGATGACCACCGATGCGTCGATGTCCCGGAAGAACAGCCCCGGCCGGGTCTCGATGCCCGGGTACCAGCCCTTGGCGTCGGTGAACGTCTTCACCGCCGGCAGACTGCCGAACGAGGTGCAGTACTCGTTGCGCCAGTCCTCACCAGCCACCTCGGCCAGGCACTCCTTGAACGGGTAGCTCGCCCGACCGAAGGCCGCGTTGCTCGACTGGCCGCGGGACGGGATGTTGTTCAGCGTCGACGGGTCCTTCTCCGCCGCCACGCCCTGGCGGCGCAGCGGGTCGAAGTGCGAGTCGACGATCAGCAGGCCACCCTTGCTGCCCGTGCTCGGCAGGTCGTAGGTGGTCGCCAGCACCGGGTTCTGGTTGCCGTAGGTGGTGTCGCGGTACCAGACGAGCATGCCCGGCGCGTTGTACTTGATCTTCTCGACCTTCCACGGCCCGAAGCTCGAGTACGTCGTGTCGTACGCGTACTTGAGCCCCTCGTCGAAGCCGTCGAAGTTGCGCCACTCCGCGAGGTAGTAGTGCGTAGAGCTCGACGTGCCGGAGTGGATCCGCCAGCCCGCGCCGAGCGGCGTGCCCTCGACGAAGGTGCCGGTCGTCTTGGTCCAGCCGTTGTCGCCGCTCTCGACGTCGTCGGACCACACGGTCGTCGTACCGCTGGTGACCGAGAAGTCGTCCGCGAACCAGCCGCGCTCGACGAACGCCGCGTCCGTCGCGTAGCGCAGCCGGATCTGAACCGACTTGCCGGCGTACGCCGTCAGGTTGACGTAGTCGTGCCGCCAGCCGTGCGAGTCACCGGTGAGGCCGTACTTCTTGTTGCCGTAGTCCTTCATGCGGTCGAACGGGTCACCGTAGCCGTCCGGCGTGCTGACTTCCTTGCCGGTCGCGTCGAAGACCTTCTGCTCGGCCCAGGTCGCGCCGCCGTCGGTGGAGACCTCGACGAAGCCGAAGTCCCAGTCCGCCTCGATGACGTAGTTGTTCCACATCCAGAACTTCGGGTTGGTGGCTGGGACGTCGATCGTCCGGGTCAGCCGGTTGTCGGCCCAGTCCTGGTCGTTGCCGGACCACCACATGTTGGCGCCGCTGTGCGGCTCAGCCAGCGTGATGACCTTGGGCGGCAGGTTGACCTTGATGCCGTCCTTGCTGCCGCGCGGGGTGCGGGATGTCTGGCCGAGCTGGACGGTCCGCGCGTTGGCGCCGGGGGCGAACTGGATCGGGTCCGCCCAGCCGAGCACCCACTTGTCCCAGAGGCCCATGTGCGTCGGCATCGACTGGAAGATCGGGCCGGAGTGCGAGCCGGAGCTCATCAGGTCCCAGAAGTCGACGTCCGACTCGCCGCCGCTGGCGACGTCGTACAGGTCGGGGAGGCCGAGGTCGTGGCCGTACTCGTGGGCGAAGACACCGACACCCGAGTCCTCGGGCTGGACGATGTAGTTGGCGATCTTGAGGCCGGTGTCGCCGACCTCTGCGCCGCCCACGACCGAGCTGCTGTGCGCCCAGATCGCGTAGGTGCCCTGGGCACCGCCGCCACCGGACTTGTCCTCGCCGGCGTGCACGAGCACGACGTGGTCGATGACGCCGTCCGGCTCGTAGACGTTGCCGTCACCGTCCAGGTCGCCCTGGTCCTCGATGTCGTAGTCGGCGAACGGGAAGTCCGGCTGCTGCTCGGCGAGAGCGTTGACGGCGTCGACGGTCATCTCACCGGGGCCGTCGCTGTCGGGGTGGCCGTTCATGTCCTGCATGGCGCCGGCCTGCCACTTGCCCTCGGCGTCCTTGAAGCAGGTGTCGGCGGCGTAGTAGGCCTCGGAGTTGTCGAGGCGCACCCACTCGGTCGTCTCACCGGAGACCGTGTAGGCGCCTTTGGACATCTCCTCGTACATCCGCTTCATGGTGTAGCCGGAGATGTCGATGCCGGCCTTGCCGTCGGGCCCCTTCAGGTCGGGGCGCACGCGCTGCGTGATGCCCTTGTCCGTGAACAGCATCCGGTCGAAGTGCTCGGGGCTGAAGTCCGGGACCCAGAAGCTGTTGTTGTCGACAGCACCATGCGTCTTGGCGAAGTTGGCCGGGTTGGGGATCTGGTTGTGCAGCGGCCCCGACGGGACGTTCGCCGCGGGGATGCACGTGCGGTCGCCGAACACCGTCTTCGGGACCATGACGCCCGACCAGTCGTACGACGCGTTGGGGTTGTACTCGACGAGGATCGTGAGGAGCTTGGCCTCCTGCGTCGTCGGCGCCTGCTTGATCTGGCGCGGGCTCTTGCCCGTCTTCAGCGCCTTGGCCTCCGCCCGCGCGAGCTGTCGCGCGGTGCGGGGGTTGCCACGGGCGTGCTTGCGGTCGAACCTCTTCGCCTGGGCCAGCGCCTTCTTGTTGACCTTGTGGTCCTTGGACGCCTTCTCCGCCTGGGGGGCGACGTAGTTGATGTAGGTCTCCGCGAGGTCCGCCGAGTCGGCGACCGGGTGCTTCTGTGCAGAGGCCGCGCCCGTGGCGCCACCGAGCGCCGCCGCAGCGACGACCATGGCGAACGCAGGTGCAGCGGCGATGCGCCGCCAGCGCACCAGTGGTGCTGTGGATCGAGACAAGTTCCCAGCCTCTCTCGTCCCGGGTTCACCGGGCACGTCTTGACAGGACCGGCGATCGGCCGGCCCTGCTGGTGGTGGAGCGGCGACACGCGTTACGGCACAGTGCACCGGCGCGACGTGAGGTCCCCAACAGTCAATGGGTAGCCGGACGCGCTGGGAAGGTCGTTCCCGATTTGTTACCGCACCGTTATCAAGCCCGCGTTCTGGCGAGCCGACAAGTGCCGCCGCGCCCCGGCGGCAACGTTCTGGAAACATGCTCGGGGCAAGATGTCCCGACGCACTCGGCAGCGGCCAGGCCGCCGCGGCCGCTGACAGCAGAGACGGGCCCAATGGAGAAGCAGCAGGAGTTCGTGCTCCGGACGATCGAGGAGCGCGACATCCGGTTCATCCGGCTGTGGTTCACCGACGTGCTGGGCGTGCTGAAGTCGGTCGCGATCGCACCGGCCGAGCTGGAGGGCGCGTTCACCGAGGGCATCGGCTTCGACGGCTCGGCGATCGAGGGCTTCGC
>DASQMY010000016.1:0-2457 GCA_035645255.1 Mycobacteriales bacterium | reverse complement strand
CGCCGTGGCATGACTCGCCGCTGTCGACGGCCTTACGCCAGCCGCGTAGCAGCGCGCCGACCAACTCGTCGAGCCGGTCGCCGGTCGTGTGCTCGGCGAGGAAGTCGGCGACCTCCCGATCGGTGGCGACGTTGACCGTGTCGGTCGCGTCGGGGAGAAGCTCGGCGATCGAGTCCGGCAGCACCGGCACCGGCCCGGTCCGCAGCCACTCGTACCGACCGCCGTCGGCCTGCTGCTGGTGCGCGGACGGAGCCGCGATGATGACCCCGTTGTGCCCGCGAACGTCGCCCCAACCGCCGGTTGGACCGCCGCGGGAGTTGCCGAGCGTCCGGCCGCCAGGCACACGGAAAGGTAGTGGCCGCGTCGCGGAACATCGTGGCGGGTGGACTGGAACGGCACGCCCCGCTCACCGAGGACGAGCGCCAGCTTTTCGGGAAGCGCGGCGGGGTTGTCAACGTCGATCGCGACAGCGCCGGACCGTCCGACGTGCAGGGCGATCGCGTGATCGGTGCCAGCGAACCAAGCCGCGATGGTGCCGGGTTCCGGCTGGACTGGTGCTGCCAGCCCCCGCCGACGACCGAGCCGGGGTGCTTGCCGGCGCCGCGCCGCACCGGCAGCACGTACCACCCGGCGGCCGCGTACTCCACCGCAGCCTCGACGACGGTCACTGGCACCACGTCCCGTCGTGCAGCGGCTGGCAAACGGCGGGGCACTCGTCCGCATGCTCGACGCGCACATGGAGTCAGACCGCGCTTCGTCGAGCTGCTCGACGTGCGGCCCGGTTGGGCAGTGCCATCGACGCGCCACACGGACACGTCTCGCCTAGGGCGGCGAGCCGGCGGCGGACCAGCCCTTCGAGCACGTCGGGTGGCAACGACTCAGCGAGCGTCGGCGCGAGGACGGCTCGGCGGCGGCCGTCTTTGCCGATACCGACAACTTCGGTTCGACTCATGCCGCCCGCCCCTCGACCACGGCGGCATACACCAGGTAACGCCCCGGCGCGGCAGGACGCGGTTCGCCGCCCGGAGTCGAACGGTGCCGCGGCGGAATGCTGGTGGCATCAGCCGCAGAACGGGCAGGTTACGAGCAGCACGACCCGGCGCCGGCCGCGCGTGCCGACAACCTCGTACGAGATCGCCATAACGATCGGCGGTATGGGCCGTAGAGTGGTCGCTGTCTGTTCGACGATCAGGGCGCCTCTGCCGGGGCGCCCTTCGTCGTGGTCGGCGGGCATCAGGCCGCGTGCCCCGCTGTCGGAATCGCTCGAGGCAGTGCATCGAGCTCGCGGGCGTCCAGCCGGACCAGGTGCGGGCCGACGCGGTAGCCGGTGAGCCGGCCGTCAGCGATCCAACGGCGTAACGTCCGCTGATGCACGCCCAGCCGACTCGCGGCGTAGGCGATCGTGGTCAGATCGATCGTGGTGGTGTCATTCTGTGCGGCCATATGCCGGCGCCTCTCGTCAGCGGTTACGTTCCGCGCTGACGGGGCGGCTTGCCGCAGCGTCCATCGCCACGGTTGTGGGCGGGCGGTTTGGCTCCGGCTCCAGTCGTGCCCGGCTAGGACTTATCGACTGGTAACGCTCCGTGCCACCTGCTCGCACCGCCGTGCTTCGGGTCCCGGCTCTCGCCGCTATGCCGGCCTGGAGGGCGCTGCGTGCCCGGGCGAGGTCGCGAACCTCGAGAGTGGCAGTCCACTCCTGGGCTGATCGAGAGGAGCCTCGGCGTGTCGCATCACGAGGGTGGCACGAACTGTGGCACGACCGGACCCGGATACGAGGAAAACCCTACGCGGTAGGGGTTTTCGTGGTGGGCGTAGCTGGTTTCGAACCAGCGACCTCTCGCGTGTGAGGCGAGCGCTCTCCCGCTGAGCTATACGCCCGTGCTCCGGGCCGGAACGCTAACAGATGCGGCGACGCCGCTCACACCGGTTGCGGCAGCAGGATCGCCGCGGTGAGACCCGGATCGGCCGGCCGCAGCTCGATGTCGCCGCCCAGCAGCCGCACCAGCTCCCGGCACACCGTCAGCCCGAGCCCCGCGCCGTCGCCGCGCCGCTCCGCCGGGTGCACCGCGCGCACGAACGGCTCGAACGCCCGGTCGGCGCCGCTCTCCGGGATACCGAAGCCCTCGTCCCGTACGGCGAGCTCCAGGCCGGAGGCGCTGCGCTGTACGGCGACGGTCACCCGGCCGTCGCGCGCGCCGTACACGAGTGCGTTGCGCAGCAGCCGACGCAGCACGCCGGCCAGCACCTCGCGGTCGGCGGTGACGACCAGGTCGCTCGGCACCTCGTTGGTGACCCGCTCCGGCTCGCCGAGCCGCAGCCTGAGGTCCTCGACGAGCGCGTGCACCCGGATGTCCTCCGGCGTGACGTCGACGGGACCGACGAGCAGCCGCATGTACAGCACCACGTCGTCGACCAGGGATTCGAGGCGCTGGGTGTGCTGCAGCATGTGCTGGTGCA
>DASQMY010000015.1:0-5045 GCA_035645255.1 Mycobacteriales bacterium | reverse complement strand
CTTCGTTCCCACCGAGGAGGCCTCGACGTAGTGGGGCGCGCACCTGCGGCCAGGCGGCGCCCCACTCAGTACCGATCTGCTACGGCGTCGGATCCGCGTAGCTGCCGCCGTAGATGTCGGTGTTGCCGAACGCCAGCGTCGCGCCCTGCGGGCAGTCCATGTTGGGACCGGGCCGGAGTGCGGACGAGTGCGCGTTGGGCACCGAGCTCGCCGACGCGCGGTCGCGCGGTCGGTCTCCCACGATCGGCGTGGCGCCGCCCGAGAGCACGTCGTCCACGAACGCCTGCCGGTAGGCGTTGATCGCCGGGCAGACGGCGGCATTGCGGCTGTCGTTCCATACCGCCGAGCCGAACGTGCGGGTCGCCACGGCGAAGTTGTAGTCGCCGAGGAACTCCGCCGTCAGACCGTTGGCGCTGGAGCCGCGCGCATCTCCGACCGCTCCGCGGTGGACAGTGGCGAACGCGGAGATCGCTCCGGATGCGGCGTTGACGTCCGCGTGCCGGACGACACCGAGCATCCGTCGTGCCGACGTGGTGTCGTTTCGCCACGGGTCGAGGAAGGCGTTGTAGACGAGCCACGCGTCGGTGCCGTCAGGTGAGATGGCTATCGCCGGCTGGTTGGCACGGTCGCCCGCCGCGGAGACCGTCTTCGGCGCGCTGTACGTGCGGCCGCGGTTGGTCGACGAGATCACGAACGCCTTCTCGTCGTTGGTGCCCGCCCGGTCGTCGGACCAGTTGATGAGGATCTGGTCCGTGGCGTCGGCACCCGTCGGGGCGCCGTTCGCGATGTCGAGGCTCGGGAACGTGTTGGTGCGCGCACCGGCGATGCCGTCGATCGTGAAGCGGCCCTGTGCGGGGTCGAACTGGCCGATGCCGGCGATCTTGGTGATGACGCGCGGGCGCTCGAAGGTCCGGCCGCCGTCGAAGGAGCGCGCCTGGTAGAAGACCCCGGTGTCGCTGCGGACGTCGTAGCCCTCCCACACGACGTACAGCGTCCCGCGGCTGTCGGTCCGCAGCGCACATCCCTGTCGGCCGCCGGTCTGGCTGTTGTTGGTCGCCGCAGTCAGCTGCTTCGTCAGCCAGGTGTCGCCGCCGTCGTGCGACCGGGCGACCAGCACCGGCTCCGAGCCGGCCGCGCCGCGGAAGCCGACGTTGCAGACGTAGACGTTGCCGAAGTGCCGGCTGGACGCGGCGTTGTCGGCCCAGATCTGCTCCTTGTCGCTGAAGAGCGCGCCGTTCTGACGAGTCGCTACCACCGGAGCCTTCCACGCGTCGTTGCGCCCTGCGATCGCGCCCGCGATGTCGTCGGTCCGGGAGACCGCGATCGCACCACTGCCGAGGAACGGCTTACGGCCCGGGAACGGCGTCGCGATGTTGGCGTAGTAGAGGCGCTGCCCGTTGGCCCACGAGAACCGGCCGTTCCGACGGATCGGGCCGAATGCCAGCTCCGGATCGCCGTTGGAGACCATGCCGGCCTCGTAGTACTTCGGCAGCGTCCCGATCGGTCCGATGGACGGCTGGCACGCAGGTGAGTCAGCGGGCGGGGTCGGTCGGCACGACGCGTTGCGCGCGGTGTAGCCGGTGTACGTCGGCTGCACCCACGTCTTGCCTCCGTCGGTAGAGAACTGGACTCCCGAGACGCCCACACCTGCGGTGAACGGGCAGGTCGTGTCGTCACCCGCCCGGCACCGCTCCATGTCGATGTTGTCGTTGGCGCCGGCGGCGAGGATCTGGGTGTTGACCGGATTGACCGCCAGGCCCGGCTCGTTCTGCTTGTTGTGCGAGAAGTAGCGGTCGTCGCTGCCGACCGTGACCTCGGTCTCACCCCCGGCCGTGATCGGGGCGGCGCTCGCGAGGGTCGCACCGGTCAGGATCGCTGACCCGGCCACGACGGCGACGAGCGTTCTCTGGACGCGCATGAGGAGGCTCCTGTCTGGGCGCGCTGTGGGCGCGGAGCGGAGTGCCGTACACCGGCTAGGTCACCGTGCGTCCTCGCCGCTGCCCCCCGCAAGAGCCAATTGCGCAGTGGCGCGACTGCGCAGAGTCACCGTTCGGCCTACTACAGCAGCGTCAGGTCGTCGCGGTGCACGACCTCGCGCTCGTACGCCGGGCCCAGTGCCGCCGAGAGCTCACGGGTGGACCGCCCCAGCAGCGCCGGCAGCTCTGCTGAGGCGTAGTTCACAAAGCCCCTGGCCACCGGTACGCCGGACGCGTCGACCAGGTCGACCGGATCACCGGCGGCGAACGTCCCCTCCACGCCGGTGACGCCAGCGGGCAGCAGGGACACCCGCCGCTCGGTCACGGCGCGCACCGCCCCGTCGTCGAGGCAGATCCGGCCCGCCGGGGTCGCAGCGTGCGCGAGCCAGAGCAGGCGGGCGGCGGTCCTGGTCGTCGCGCCGTGGAAGAGCGTGCCGACGTGCTCGCCGGCCAGGATCGCGGAGGCGTCGCTGGACGCGCCGACCACGGCGTGCACGCCGCTCGCCATCGAGATGCGCGCGGCCTCGACCTTGCTCGCCATCCCCCCGGAGCCGACGGCCGACCCGGAGCTCCCGGCGCTGACCGCCGCGAGCTCGTCCGCCGAGCGCACGGCGTCGATCAGCGACGCGGCGCCGAGGCGCGGGTCGGCGTCGTACAGGCCGTCGACATCGGACAGCAGCACCAGCAGGTCGGCCGCGACGAGGTTGGCGACGAGTGCGGCGAGCCGGTCGTTGTCGCCGAAGGTGATCTCCGCGGTCGCCACGGCGTCGTTCTCGTTGATGATGGGCACGGCACCGAGCGCCAGCAGCCGGTCCAGCGTCCGACGCGCGTTCAGGTAGTGCGCGCGTCGAACGACGTCTTCGGCGGTCAGCAGCACCTGCGCCACGGTGACGCCGTGCCGGGCGAACGCCTCGGCGTACCGGTGCACGAGCAGCCCCTGTCCGACCGATGCCGCCGCCTGCAGGGTCGCCAGGTCGCGTGGCCGCCGCTCGAAGCCGAGCGGGCGCAGACCGGCCGCGATGGCGCCCGACGAGACCAGTACGACGTCGCGTCCGGTGGCGCGCAGCGTCCAGAGCACCTCGGCCAGCGCGTCGACGCGCTGGCCGTCGAGGTGGCCGGCTGCCGTTGTCAGCGAGGACGACCCGACCTTGACCACCACGCGGCGGGCGGACAGCACCTCGGCGCGCGGCGCGAGGGCGGTCATCGACCCTCCAGCCGCCGGTCTTCGCCTCGCCGCGTCGGGGTGAAGTCCTCGTCGCTGCCCGTCGGCTCCCAGTCGAACTCCCAGGTGCCGATCCGCACCGTGTCGCCTGGCTCGGCGCCGAGCTCGAGGAGCTTGTCCTCCACGCCGATCCGCTTGAGCCGGTCGGCGAGGTAGCCGACCGCCTCGTCGTTGTCGAAGTTGGTCTGCCGCACCCAGCGCTCCGGCTTCTCCCCGGTCACGACGAACTCGTCGCCCTCGCGGGTCAGCTCGAAGCCGCGGTCGTCCACGGCGCGCGGCCGCAGCACGATGCGCGTCGCCTCGGGCGCCGGCTCGGCAGCGCGCCGCTCGGCGACCAGCCTGGCCAGCCCGTACTTGAGGGCGTCGAGCCCCTCGTGCGTCACCGCGGACACGGCGAACACCTCGAGGCCGCGCTCCTCGAGCGACGAGCGGACCATCTCGGCCAGCTCGCGGCCGTCCGGTACGTCGATCTTGTTGAGTACGACGACGCGCGGCCGGTCCTCGAGCCCCCCGTACGCCGAGAGCTCGGCCTCGAGCGCGTCGATGTCGCTGAGCGGGTCACGGCCCGGGTCCATCGTGGCGGTGTCCAGCACGTGCACGAGCAGCTTGGTGCGCTCGATGTGGCGGAGGAACTCGAGGCCGAGTCCCTTGCCCTGCGAGGCGCCCGGGATCAGGCCCGGCACGTCGGCGATGGTGAAGACGACGTCCCCCACGGTCACGACGCCCAGGTTGGGCACGAGCGTGGTGAACGGGTAGTCGGCGATCTTCGGGCGCGCCGCTGACAGCACCGAGATGAGCGAGGACTTGCCGGCGCTCGGGAAGCCGACCAGGCCGACGTCCGCGACGGTCTTCAGCTCGAGCACCACGTCGACCGTCTCGCCAGGCTCGCCGAGCTCCGCGAAGCCCGGCGCCTTGCGCTTCACCGACGCCAGCGACGCGTTGCCGCGACCGCCGCGGCCGCCGCGGGCGACGACGTACCGGCTGCCGATGCCGACCAGGTCCTCGAGCACGTCACCGGTCGCCGACTTCACGACCGTGCCGTCGGGGACGGGCAGCACGAGGTCCGAGCCGGTCGCGCCGTCCCGGTGCGACCCCGCGCCGGGCTTGCCGCTGGTCGCCTTCTGGTGCGGGTGGAAGTGGAAGTCCAGCAGCGTCGTGACGTTGGGGTCGACGACGAGGATCACGTCACCGCCGCGGCCGCCGTTGCCGCCGTCCGGGCCGCCGAGCGGCTTGAACTTCTCGCGGTGCACCGACGTGCAGCCGTGCCCGCCGTCGCCGGCTGACGCGTGCACGACGACCCGGTCGACGAAGTTCACTGCGGGGCTCCCGTTAGATGCAACGAGGGCGGACCGATGACCGGCCCGCCCTCGAATGCGAAGAGATGTGCAGACGTGAGGCTCAGGCCTCGACTGGTACGACGCTGACCGTCCGGCGGCCGCGTTTGATGTGGAACTTCACGGCGCCGTCGGCGAGCGCGAACAGCGTGTCGTCGCCGCCGCGGCCGACCGACTCACCGGGGTGGAAGTGGGTGCCACGTTGCCGGACGATGATGCCGCCGGCGTTGACCTTCTGGCCGCCGTACAGCTTCACGCCGAGGTACTGCGGATTGGAGTCGCGGCCGTTGCGGCTCGACGACGCGCCCTTCTTGTGTGCCATGGGTCTACTTCTCCCCGCGGGTGATGCCGGTGACGCGCAGCTGGGTCAGCGGCTGACGGTGACCCTGGCGCTTGCGGTAGCCGGTCTTGTTCTTGTACTTGAGGATCCGGATCTTGGGGCCCTTGGTGTGGGCGACGACTTCGGCCGTCACGCTGACACCCTGGAGCTCGGCGGCGTCGTGGGTGACCGTC
>DASQMY010000014.1:0-2947 GCA_035645255.1 Mycobacteriales bacterium | reverse complement strand
AGCCGCTCGCGCAGCTCGCCGACCGCGGCGTCGTCGGCGTCCAGCAGGTACTGCACCTCGTAGGCGAACTGCCCGCTGCCGTCCTCGCGCGCCGCCGTCAGCGCCGACCGGTCCCGCGGTACGACGGGCGGCGGCTCGGCGCGGTCCGCGGCGGGCGCCTGGCCGGCGCCGCCCGTGCGGGCCGGCCGCCGGGTCCCGGCCGCCACGGCGGCCAGCGCCTCCAGGACGACGACGAGACCGCGGCCGCCCGCATCGACGACGCCGGCCGCCTTGAGCGCGGGGAGCTGCTCGGTCGTCCGCTCGAGCGCCTCGCGGGCACCGGCGGCGGCGGCCCTCATCACCGCCGCGAAGTCGTCGCCCTCGACCGCGCGCGCGGCCGTCGCAGCGCCTCTGGCGACCGACAGGATCGTCCCCTCTGCGGGCTCGGAGACGGCGGCGTAGGCCTTGGTGACCGCCGCATCGAGTGCGTCCTTGACCTTCTCGCCGCCGGCGCTGCTCAGCGGGCCGAGCACGTCGGCGAAGCCGCGCAGCACCTGCGAGAGGATGACGCCGGAGCTGCCGCGCGCACCGAGCAGCGCGCCCTGCGCGAGCGCCTTCATCGTGGCACCGAAGTCGTCGACCCTCGCGGCCCGGATGGCGTCGGCGACCGACTCCATCGTCGCGAGCATGTTGGTGCCGGTGTCGCCGTCCGGCACCGGGTAGACGTTGAGGTCGTCGATCTCCTCCCGGCGCGCGCGCAGGTCCTCGAGCGCGTCCGCGCACCACCGCCGTACGCCCGCCGCGTCCAGCCGTTGCAGCACAGTCACCTCGCGCTCGCGACCATCGTCCCGCTCCCGAGCTGAGACTAGCCCGCCGGCTCCACGTCCCACGCCGGCTGCCCAGCCCGTGTCCCACCGGACCTACTGCGCCGCCGCGCCCTCGCGGAACGTGCGCCGGAACGCCGCCGGCGCTACCCGGCGCCGCCGGGTGAAGTGGTGCCGCAGCGTGTCGGCGCCGCCGAGGCCGGCCCGCCGGGCGACCTCGTCGACGCTCAGGTCGGTGTCCTCGAGCAGCTGCTCGGCGAGCAGCAGCCGCTGGTCGAGCAGCCACCGGTACGGCGTGGTGCCGGTGACCTCGCGGAAGCGGCGCGCGAACGTACGCGGCGACATCACCGCCTGTGCGGCGAGGGTCTCGACCGTCAGGTCGGCCATCAGGTTGCGCTGAGCCCACTCGAGCACGTGCGCCAGATCGCCCCCGGTCGACGACTCCGCGACCGGCGCCTCCACGTACTGCGCCTGACCCCCGCTGCGGTGCGGTGGCACCACCATGCGGCGGGCGACCGCGTTGGCGACGGCGGCACCGAACTCCTTGCGGAGAATGTAGAGGCAGGCGTCGATGCCGGCGGCTGTGCCAGCACTGGTGATGATCGGGTCGTCGTCGACGTAGAGCACGCACGGGTCGACGTCGGCCAGCGGGAAGCGCTCGGCGAGCTCGTCGGCGAACCGCCAGTGCGTCGTGACCCGGCGGCCGTCGAGCAGGCCGGCCGCCCCCGGCAGGAACGCGCCGGTGCAGACCGACAGCACCCGTGCACCGCGGGCCACTGCGCGGTGCAGCCCGCCGACCACCTCGGGCAGCGGAGCGACGTCGTCCGTCGTCCACGTGGGGACGCAGACCAGGTCGGCCTGCTCGAGGCGCTCGAGGCCGTGCTCGACGTTGATCGTGAAGCCGGCGGAGGTCGCCACGACGCCGGTGCGGACGCCCGCCACCGCGAAGTCGAAGGCGGGCAGCCCGTCCGCGGTGCGGTCCATCCCGAAGACCTCGCACACGACACCGAGCTCGAACGGCGCGATCCGCTCGCCGACGAGCGCCACGACGTTCTGCAACATGCGGGGAGTATGGCAGGAACTACCCGGACGTTGTCAATCCTGCCACTGGTCGGTGCTCCGCCGCGGCGAGACGCTGCACGCACCTTCGAAAGGGGTGGTTCAGATGGCTCTCGTTGTCATCACCCTGCTGAGCGCGGTGCTCGGCGTGCTGGGAGCGCGGTACGGCGCCGACACCCGCGACGGGCGCGACTGGAAGGACGGCGCGGCGTTCATCCGCCTGTGACCTCGGTTGCTTGGGCGAGGGGTCGCTGGGTACCCTGTGCAGGTTGCCCTGTGGTTCCGGGCCCTTCTCGCGTGCGTCCTTCCAAGGAGATAGTCGTGGCTTCCGTGTGTGACGTCTGTGGCAAGGGGCCGGGCTTCGGCATGGCGGTCTCGTTCTCCCACCGCCGCAACCGCCGCCGCTGGAACCCGAACATCCAGCGCGTGCGCGCGATCGTCGGCAAGTCG
This sequence comes from Mycobacteriales bacterium, assembly GCA_035645255.1. Taxonomy (GTDB): domain Bacteria; phylum Actinomycetota; class Actinomycetes; order BP-191; family BP-191; genus DASQMY01. The sequence goes on along the minus strand of DASQMY010000014.1, from coordinate 635 downwards.
ACCCCCAAGCGCCTCAACGTATGCACCTCGTGCATCAAGGCCGGCAAGGTCACCCGCCGGAGCGTCCGCTCCGCGTAGGTCCAGATCTCACTCGTCTGACGGCGGCAGCCACTGCGCAGCCGGGCCCACGCCTGACCCGAGCGGGTAGCCGCGCCGGATCGCCCCGGTGACGAAGACCTTCGCCGCGGCCACGGCGGCCGGCATGTCGTCGCCGTGCGCCAGCCGAGCCGCGATCGCCGACGCGAGGGTGCAGCCGGTGCCGTGCGTGTGCGGGGTGTCGATCCGCTCGCCGGGGAGCACGATCTCGTCGACGCCGTCGTAGAGCAGGTCGGTGGCGACTCCGTCGAGGTGACCGCCCTTGACCAGCACCCACTGCGGACCGAGCGCGAACAGCGCTGCCGCGGCCTCGCGCAGCTGCCCGACGTCGCTGACGTCGACGTCGGTCAGCGCGCGTACCTCGGGGATGTTGGGCGTGACGACCGTTGCCCGCGGGATGAGCCGGAACCGGTAGACGTCGAGCGCGCCCGGCGTCAGCAGTGTCGCGCCGGTGGTGGAGACGCAGACCGGGTCTACGACGACGGGCAGCCCGATCTGGTCGAGCTCGTCGGCCACCGCCCCGGCGATCTCGGCGTCGG
>DASQMY010000013.1:0-5152 GCA_035645255.1 Mycobacteriales bacterium | reverse complement strand
ATCGCGTCGGAGGTGTCCTTGTGGATGGCCATCTCCCGCGCGCCCTCTCTGGCCGCGGCGGAGAGGCTGATCTTGCGGAAGTAGGCGTCGCCGAACTCGAAGATGCCGAGGACGAGCGTGATCAGCAGCGGGGCGAGCAGTGCGAACTCCACCGCCGCGGCGCCGGAGTCGCCAAGCTTGTCGCCGGCGCGAACTCCGATGGCTCGGATCACGCTGTACACCGCCCTTCGTTGACTACGGGGTGAACATGTCGACAGCGAGCGCGAAGACGTCGCTCAGCTGCTCGCCGACGAGGCCGACGGTCATCGCGATCACGACCGTGATGAAGAACGTCATGAGCGCGTACTCGACCGCTGTGGCGCCTTGCTCGTCCGGCTGCCGGCGTGCACGCATCTGGTCCCCAACCCTTTGTTGTCGGACGAACGTGCCGGAGGGGCGGGATCGGTGATCCCGCCCCTCCGGTACTGCCGAGCTGCTGGACTACGGCGCGCCGGGGGTAAGGCCGTCGAGCACGTCGCCGAAGATGGCGTCGAGCCGGACGCCCAAGGCGGTGACGGTGATGATGATCGCCAGGGCGATCAGGAAGACCATCAGGCCGTACTCGACAGCGGTGGCGCCGTCCTCGTTGCGCTCCATGCGGTTCATCAGAGCGATGTAGAGCTTCGTCATTCGCGTTCCCCTCCAAAGGAATCGTTGCCCGGCCTCCCGATGGGCCGAGCTCCTGCAGACCGGACCCGATCTCCGGTCCGTCACACCGCGTGACTGTGCCCAACTAGTTGAGCTGAAGGCAGAGTCACGAAGAGTCATCTTTCGAACACGAGAAGGCACCAGGCCGAACGGCGGATGCCGGCTCGTCCGCACGGGAACGGACAACGCGGGCTGGTCTCAGATCGCCGAAGGCGTCCCATTGGCGCGTTCGCGCCGCCGTGCGCAAGCCTCTGTTCGGTGGTGCCGCCGCCGAGACTGTCGCCCGCGACGTAGTCACTTGTGATGACTGGTTGCGCGCTCAACGTGACTAGGCCAACAGAGCACGCCCGCGAAAGCGCCGGCCGCATGCCGCCAACTGTTGGCGAGTTGGGTTGAATACTCCCTATGGCAGTGGACTCCAAGCAGGTGATCGTCGTCATGCCGGCGTACAACGCGGCAAAGACGCTCGCCGACACGGTCGGGCTGATCCCCCACGAGGTCGTCGACCACATCATCCTGGTCGACGACGGCAGCCGGGACGCGACGGTCGCGGTCGCCCGCGAGCTCGGCCTCGACGTCATCCCGCACCATCACAACGCGGGCTACGGCGCCAACCAGAAGACCTGCTACACGATCGCGCTGCAGATGGGCGCGGACATCGTCGTCATGCTGCACCCGGACGGCCAGTACGATCCGAAGCTGATCCCGGACATCGTCCGGCCGATCGCCGACGACTCGGCCGACGTCGTACTCGCTTCCCGCATGATGACGCCGGGCGGCGCCAAGCTGGGCGGCATGCCGTGGTGGAAGCGGGGCGCCAACCGCGCCCTCACGGCAGTCGAGAACCTCGCGCTCAGCCAGCAGCTCAGCGAGGCGCACACGGGCTACCGGGCGTTCTCCCGGCACGCGCTCGAGGTGCTGCCGTGGCGGCGCAACGCCAACGACTTCGTCTTCGACTCGCAGATGATCTTCCAGGCGTTCGCGTTCGGCCTGCGGGTCGAGGAGATCCCGGTGTCGACCGTCTACGAGGCCGACTCCTCGTCAGCGAGCTTCGGCCAGTCCGCTGTCTACGGCGCCAAGACGCTCGGGGTGGCGGCGCGCTACGCGCTCCACCGGAGCAGACTGCGCCGGTCGCGCCTCTTCGAGTCGTGACGAGCCTCATCCTCGTCGCTTCGTGGGTCCTGCTCGGGTTCGGCATCGCCGCCAAGCAGGGGTTCTACAACACCCTCGACATCGTCCGGGTGACCGCGGCCCTTGCGCTGCTCACGTTCGTGCTCTTCCGCCGCCGGCCGATGACCGGCCGGCTGCGGACCGGCGCACTCACTGTCGCGTTCGCCGCCGTGATCTACGGGACGCTGCGCTACCCGTCCGGCTACCACGCCGAGGGCGGGTGGCTGACGGCGTCGCGGGCTGTGTCGGTCGTCGCTGCTCTGCTCGCCGCCACCTGGGTCGTCGTCCCGAGCCGGTTCTACCGCCGGCACCTCTGGGCGCCGGTGACTCTGCTCGTCATGGTCGCCGGCGTCTTCCTGGTCGTCGCCAGCCCGGCGCCCCAGATCGACGTCTGGTACGTCGTCGACCAGGGCGTCGAGCGCACGCTGGAGGGCGGCAACGCCTACGACATGGTGTTCGTCGGCTCCCCCGCCGAGAACGACGCCTACCCCTACCTGCCGGCGTCGCTGCTCGTCCTCGCACCGTTCAAGGCACTCTTCGGTGACGCCCGCTACGGCTACCTGGTCGCGATGGCGGTCGGCGCGTGGTTCGTCCACCGCACCGCGCGGCCAGCCGTCGGCGGAGCACTCGCGATCCTGCTGCTGCTCTACCCGCGGATGCTGTTCGGCATCGAGCAGGCCTGGACCGAGCCGCTGCTGGTCGGCGGCTTCGCGGCCATGGTCTACCTCGTCGTCACCGGTCGCGCCGGGTGGGCGGTCGTCGCGTTCGCGTTCGTCCTCGCGAGCAAGCAGCACATGCTGCTGGTGACGCCGCTGGCCGCCGCCTGGCCCGCGTTCGGCGTACGGCGGACCGCCGCCAGCGCCGCTGCGGCCGGCGCCGTCTGTCTCCCCTGGTTCCTCGCCGACCCGGCGGCGTTCTGGTGGGACACGGTGGAGTTCAACTTCGTGCTGCCCGCGCGCTTCGACTCGCTCAGCATCTTCACGACCGCGGACAACCTGGGCTGGCAGCCGCCGTTCCCGCTCGTCCTCGTCCTCACCATCGGCGCCATCGCACTTGCCGTCGGCAAGCTGCCGCGCGACGAGCTCGGCTTCGTCTTCGGCAGCGCCTGGGTGCTGTTCGTCTTCAACTGGCTCAACAAGCAGTCGTTCTTCAACCACTACTCGCTCGTGCTGGCACTGCTCGTGATCGGGCTGGCCGCGCGCGACCGGCGCGCCGGCGCCGCCGCGGACCGGTCGCCGCGGGTGCTCTCGGAGGCCGTGTCGTGACCCTGCCCACCTGCAACGCGTGCGGCGCGGCGGTCCGGACGGCGCTGCCCACCGTCCGCGACCCGCGGTCGGGCGAGCGCTTCTCGATCCTGCGCTGCACCAGCTGCGGGCTCGGCCACACCTGGCCGCAGCCGGAGGATCTCGCGCCCTACTACGGCGAGAGCTACCACGGCGGGCGGCACGGCGCCTCCGCCGACTTCTGCACCCGCCGGCGGCTGCGGTTCCTGCGGCAGGCAGCGGGTGCCGGGCCCGGTCGGCTGGTCGACGTCGGCTGCGGCGACGGCACGTTCCTCGCGTCGGCGCGCACGGCCGGCTGGAACGTCGCCGGGACCGAGCTCAACCCGGCGCTCCCCCGCAGCCTCGGCCTGCGGATCGAACGCGACCTGGCCGAGCTGGCCGATCTCGCGCCGTTCGACGTCGCCACGATGTGGCACAGCCTCGAGCACCTCACCGACCCGCGGGCCTCGCTCGCGCAGCTGCGCGGCATGCTGCGCCCCGGCGGCACGCTGCTCGTCGCCGTACCGGATGCGGGCGGGTGGCAGGCGCGGGCGTTCGGCGGCGCGTGGCTGCACCTCGACGTGCCGAGACACCTGTTCCACTTCGACCGCCGCTCGCTGACCGGACTGCTCACGTCCCTCGGGTTCCAGGTCGAGCGCGAGTGGCACGCCGAGCTCGAGTACGACGTGCTCGGCTGGTCGCAGAGCGCGCTCAACTCGGTGTCGCACACGCCCAACGTCTTCTTCGACACGGTCACCCGCCGCCCGCGTACGACGACCGTGCCGCGCGCGGCGGCCGCCGCGGTCGGCGGCCTGGTCCTGTCCGCGGCGTCCGCACCCGCAGTCGCCGCGAGCGTGCTGGCCAGGCGCGGCGGCACGCTCGTCGTCGCGGCCCGCGCCGCCGGCGGCTAGCCCGGACGGTGCGACGGCCCGCACAGCAGCGCGTGGAAGCGCTCGGCGATGACGTCCCACCGCCACTGCTGCTCCACCCACTCCCGGCCCGCCCTGCCCATGGCGGCAGAGCGCACCGGGTCGGCCAGCAGCTCCGCCACGGCCGACGCGACCTCGTCGACGTCGCGGCCCTCGACGACCAGTCCGGTCTCGCCGTGGCGCACGGCCTCCGGCGCGCCGCCCGACCGGCCGGCCACGACCGGCAGCCCGGTCGCCGCCGCCTCCAGGTAGACGATGCCGAGGCCCTCGACGTCGATCCCGCGGAAGCGCGTGCGCGCCGGCATCGCGAACACGTCGCCCGCGGCGTAGTGCGCAGGCAGCTCGGCCCACGGCACCGACCCGGTGAAACGCACCGAGTCGGCGACCCCGGCGTCGACCGCCAGCCGCTGCAGCCGCTGCATGTCAGGCCCGCCGCCGACGACGAGCAGCGCCGCTCCGGGCACCTGCCGCTGGACCGCGGCGAGCCCGCGGATCAGCACGTCGTTGCCCTTGCGCGGCATCAGCCGCGACACGCAGACCACGACCGCCCGGTCGACGAGGTCGTGCCGCTTCCGCACGCCGGACCCGTCGGCGTGCGGGCTGAACACCTCGGTGTCGACGCCCGGCGGGACGTGGACCAGCGGAGCCGGGCCGAACGCCGTACCGAGCCGGCGGCGGGTGTAGTCACTGATGTAGGTGATCGCGTCGGCGGAGCGTCCGATCCGGCGCAGCACCTGCCGCGCACCCGGCAGTGCCGCCCACCCCGTCTCGTGACCGTGGGTCGACCCGACCACTCGACCGACGCCCGCCGCGCGGAGCGCCGGCGCCAGCAGCCCGAGCGGCGCGGCAGCGCCGAACCAGACCGTGTCACAGCCTTCCGAGCGCGCGATGTCCCGCGCCCGGGCGCCGACCGAGCGCGTCGGAAGCAGCATGCCGGTCGACTCACGGACGACCGGGAACCGCTGTGCGGCGTCGAATTCCTCCGCACCCGGCCACGTCGACGCGTAGACCACGACCTCGGCAGCCGGCAGCCGCGAGGTCAGCGCGTGCACGTACTGCTGGATGCCACCCGGCCGTGGCGGGAAGTCGTTGGTGACGACGAGG
>DASQMY010000012.1:0-2400 GCA_035645255.1 Mycobacteriales bacterium | reverse complement strand
GCCAGCACGCGAGTCGTGGCGGGCGGGGCAGGCGCCACGACGGTCAGCGCGCCCGCCGCAGCGCCACCGGCACACAGCGCGGCGAGCAGCCGCCGCCGAACCGCGATCGCCCGGCCGACGTCGCGCAGGAGTGCACCGCCGTCGCGTCGCGAGCTCACCCGGTGTCGATGCCGTGGAGCGCCCGCGCGCACTCGCAGCCGCGCTCGGCCGGGAGCCGCGGGATCACGTCGAAGAGCAGGCCGCGCAGCCGGCCGATGTTGGCGCCGAACACCCGGAACACCTCTTCCTGCGTGACCGGAGCGGTCTGCCCTTCGACACCGACGTCGTAGTCGGTGACCAGCGCTAGGGTGGTGTAGCAGAGCGCGCGCTCGCGGGCGAGCACCGCCTCCGGGTGACCGGTCATCCCGATCACGCTCCAGCCCGCTGCGGCGTACCACCGTGACTCGGCCCGCGTCGAGAACCGCGGTCCCTCGACCACGACCAGCGTCCCGCCGTCCCGGTGATCGAAGCCGTGGTCCGCGGCGGCGGTCAGCGCGAGCGACCGCCCGGTCGCGCAGTAGGGGTCGGCGAACGAGACGTGCACCGTCTTCGGGCCGTCGTAGAACGTCTGCGCGCGCCCGGACGTCCGGTCCACCAGCTGGTCGACGACGACGAGGCAGCCGGGCGGCACGTCGGCGCGCAGCGACCCGACGGCGCACGGCGCGATGATCTGTTGCACGCCGACGGACTCGAGCGCCGCGATGTTGGCGCGGTAGTTGATCCGGTGCGGCGGCAGCCGGTGCCCCCGCCCGTGCCGCGGGAGGAACGCGACGGACCGCCCGCCGACCGTGCCGATCACCAGCGCGTCCGACGGGTCGCCGTACGGCGTGGTGACGGTGTGCTGCTCTGCGTCGTCGAGGAACTCGTAGAACCCGGACCCGCCGATCACACCGATCTCGGCCTGCGCACCCAACGGAGCCTCCCGGCTACGACGACAGCTCGCTCGACCCTAGCGGCCGCGGAGCGCGCTGCGGCGCCGGTGCGGGCGGTCTGTGGATGGACTCGCGGACGGCGTGCGGGCGCGCCGCGGGTCAGCTGGCCGCGGCCGCCGGCTTGACCGGCTTGGCGGACCCGGACGAACCCGAGCCCGAGCCGGAGGACCGGGAGCCGGACGAACCCGCGCCCGAGGACCCGGAGCCGGACGAAGCCGCGCCCGTCGACCCCGAACCCGAACCCGAACCGCCGGAGTCGCCGCCCGACGCCTTGGCGTCGCTCTTGGCGCCCGCCGAGTCGCTCTTTGTGTCGGACTTGGCATCGGCCTTGCCGTCACTCCTCGCGTCGCCGTCGCCCGAGCCGGCGGAGCCGCTTCCCGAGGAGCTGCGCGAGTCGGTCTTGTAGAAGCCGGAACCCTTGAAGACCACACCCACCGCGCTGAAGACCTTGCGCAGCCGGCCGGTGCAGCTGGGGCACTCGGTGAGCGTCGGGTCGGTGAAGCGCTGCACGATGTCGTGACGTTCGCCGCAGTCGGTGCAGGCGTACTCGTACGTCGGCACGGTGGGTCTCCGTAGTCGTGGCGGTGTTAGCACTCAGCGGGTGAGACTGCTAATGATGCGACACCGCGGGCGTCGCGTCCACCTCCGGCGCGCGCTGAGCGCGGGGTTGGCCAAGTCCGCGCGGTCCCAAAGACGCGGGCGGACGTGATGCTGCCGAGTGTCCGGATGCCCGAGACGCCACCGCTGCACGAGGTCCGCCTGCTGCAGGTTCCGCTGGGGCCTCCGCTCCCGGTCGACCGAGCACATCGAGGGCCTGCTCCGGGAGATGGCGCTCATCGTCAGCGGGCAGGTCGCGGGCGTCTCCACCGACGTCCCGAAGCGCCTGTTGGAGATCGATGCCGAGCTCACGCAGGTGTACGCCCCGCAGATCGCGGCCGCCGCGGCGGTCTACGAGGCGGGACGGGCGCGCCGCGAGGAGGTCGTCGCCGAGACGGTCTACCGGGTGCCGCCCGAGGCGGCGGCGTTCGCCCGGCGGGTGATCGAGGTGCTCGACGAGGTTGACGAGTTCTGCCGCGCCGGCCGCTACCTGTTCACGCTCGCCGCTCCCGGGGACGTCGCGGCCTACCGCCGCTGGTCGCTGAACGAGGTCGCGCTGCAGATCGAGGGTGCACCGCCGATGTCATGGCCGCAGTACGCCGCGGCGAGCCGGGCGACCTCACCGGCGGTCACCGGGTCGGCCGGGAAGCGGATCCGCACGCCGCCCGGCAGTGACTCGCGTCCGGTCGCCGTCGTGAGCAGCGCGTGCCAGCTCTCGACCCGACCAGGCAGCGCAGCACCGTCGAGCGAGCAGGCGATCGGCGGCGCGGCCAGCCGGTCCAGGACCTTCTGCAGACCGTGGACGAGCGCGACCGACGCGGCCAGGCGCCCG
>DASQMY010000011.1:0-2408 GCA_035645255.1 Mycobacteriales bacterium | reverse complement strand
TCTCGTCCCACGTCTTGGGGACGGTGTAACCCTTCTCGGTGAACATCTTCGGCGAGTACCACACGAGCGACTTCATGCTCGCCATGAGCGGCGCCGCGTAGAACTTGCCGTCGACCGTGCCGTAGGCCTTCCAGTCCTTGGACCAGTTCTCGTCCACGGCCTTCTCGACCGCGGCCGGTGCCGGCTTCAGGTTCTTGGCCTGGGCCGCGAGCAGACCGGGCTGCGGGAAGAACGCGAGGTCAGGCGCGTTGCCGCCCTTGACGCGGACCTGCAGCTGGGCCTCGAACTCGCCGGAGCCCTCGTGCGCGATGTCGACCCCGGTGCACTCCTGGAAGTCCTTCCAGGACTCCTCGAGCAGGTCGGCCTCCTTCTCGCGGATCGGCGAGTAGGCGGTCACCTTCTTGCCCTTGAGGTCGCCGTATGCGGCGTACGGCGCGCACTTGTCGCCGCCGGGGGCTGCGCCGGTCGCAGTCGGGCTGGCCGACGCGTCGCCGGTCGGGCTCGCCGATGCGTCACCGGTCGGGCTCGGCGACGCATCGCCGGTCGGGCTGGCCGCCGGCGACGTCGTACCGGCGGCGGTGGTGGTGGCTGCGCCGCCAGCGGTGTCGTCGTCGTCGTCGTTGCCGCCGCAGCTGGTCAGGACCAGTGCGAGGGCGGCCACGCATGCGACGGACGCGGTGGTGCGGCGGCTCGAGAATTGCTTTGCCATCGGCGCTCTTAGCCTCTCGTGGGCGGGAACCGGCCGAGCGCGTCTCTGCGCTCGTGTTCCGGCTGTCCCCTCCGCATGCAACGCCCCCTGGACAGTTACCGCAACTTTCGCGACACAACCGTTACGCGACTGACACGCCTGGTGGCGCGCCGGACGCAGCGGTCTCAGTCGAGACCGCGCACGACCTCGGCGAGCAGCACGCCCATCCGCTTGGCCGACGCGGCTCCGGCCGCAAGGACCTCCGCATGGTCCAGCTTCTCGCCGGTGATGCCCGCGGCGAGGTTGGTGACCAGCGACATGGCGAGCACACCGGCGCCGAGGTGCCGGGCCGCGATCGCCTCGTGGGCCGTAGACATGCCGACCAGGTCGGCACCCAGCGTCCGCAGCATGCGGATCTCCGCGGGGGTCTCGTAGTGCGGGCCGGGGAGCGCGGCGTACACGCCGTCCTGCAGGTCCGGCTGGACCCGCGTCGCCAGCCGGCGCAGCCGGGCCGAGTAGAGGTCGGTGAGGTCGACGAACCTGGCCGGGTGCGGCGCGGGCGGCTCCGCACCGCTCATCGGGGACCGGCCGGTGAGGTTGAGGTGGTCGCTGATCAGGACCGGCTGGCCGACGTACATGCCCTCGCGGAGGCCGCCGGCCGCGTTGGTCAGCACGACGACCCGGCACCCGGCGAGCACCGCGGTCCGCACGCCGTGCACGACGGTGTCCAGCTCGTGGCCCTCGTAGGCGTGCACCCGGCCGAGGAAGGCGAGGACGTTGCGGTCGCCACTGCGGATGCTGCGCACCGCGCTCGAGTGGCCTTCGACCGTCGCCGCCGGGAAGCCGGGCAGGTCGGTGGTCTGCAGCTCGGTCGCGACGTCGCCGAGCTCGTCGGCGGCCGGCTTCCAGCCGGACCCGAGGACGAGCGCGACGTCATGCCGCTCGACGCCGGTGATCTCGCGTAGCCGGGTCGCCGCCTCGTCGGCGAGGGCGAACGGGTTTGCTGACGCCATCGACTGTCCTCCACGCTGAGGCTCAACCAAGCAGGTCCGCGCGAGCGTAGCGGGCCACGCGCAGGCGTCACACCTGCACGCCGGCGGTGGCCGGCTGGTCGGCGACGGCGGCGAGCCGGCGAAGCGCTCCGCACACCACGTCGCGGTCATGCCACAGCCCGAACGGCGGCAGCGACCGGAGCAGCACCTCGCCGTACTTCTTGGTCACCAGCCGGGGATCGAGTACGGCGGCGACGCCGCGGTCCGCGGTGGACCGGATCAGCCGGCCGACGCCCTGCGCGAGCAGCGTGGCCGCGCGGGCGACGTAGACCTCGGTGAAGCCGTCACCCGCCTGGTCGGCCGCCTCGCGCCGCGCGACGGCGAGCGGGTCGTCCGGTCGCGGGAACGGCAGCTTGTCGATGACCACCAGGCTGCACGCCGCGCCCGGTACGTCGACGCCCTGCCAGAAGCTCGTGGTCGCGAACAGGCAGCTTGCCTCGTCCTCGGCGAACTGCCGGACCAGCGTCCGCGGCGGTGCCTCGCCCTGGACCAGGATCGGGACGTCCAGCCGCGAGCGCAGCGTCTCGGCGGCGGCCATCACCGCGCGCGTCGTGGTGAAGAGGGCGAGCGTCCGCCCGCCCGCGGCCTCGATCAGCGCGGTCAGCTCGTCGAGGACGGCGGCCGAATGGTCGACCGCGGTCGGGCCGGACGGCGCGGGGAAGCGGCGC
>DASQMY010000010.1:0-2074 GCA_035645255.1 Mycobacteriales bacterium | reverse complement strand
CTCCGCCGCGGGGTAGAGCGGCGTGCCGGGTGCCGGCGCCCCGAGCAGGTCGGGGTACAGCGTCGCGCCGTGGCCGACGACAGTGGCGCCCGCCAGCCGCGGTGCGAGGTCGGCCGGGCGGTCGACGGCCGGACCCGCGACCCGACGACCGGCGGCGTACCGCGCCCAGTAGACCTCGCGGCGCCGCGCGTCGGTCGCCACGACGAGATCAGCTGCCACGCCCACCTCCGCGGCCAGCGCGTCGAGCGAGCAGACGCCGTACGCCGGGATCCCGAGGCTGTGGCCGAGCGCACGCGCGGTCACCAACCCGACCCGCAGCCCGGTGAAGGGGCCCGGCCCGTTGCCGCAGGCGACCGCCGTTACGTCGGCAAGAGTGGCACCAGCGGCGGCGAGCGCCGCCTGGATGCCCGGGGCGAGCAGCTCGCCGTGTCGGCGGGCGTCGATATGGACCGAGTCGCCGACGAGCCGGTCGCCGTCCAGCACAGCCGCCGTGACGGCCGGCGTCGAGGTGTCGAAGGCGAGGGTCAGCACGGCTCAGAGCCTAAGCCGAGCAGGCCTGCAGCGAGGCGCGCAGGGTCACGCGCTCAGCTCCTCCGGCAGCGGCTCGGCGAAGACTACGACGAGCTCGGAGACGGCTCGGGTCAGCACGACGTAGAGCCGGCGCAGACCCATCGACTCGGCGGCGACGATCTCGGCCGGCTCGACCACCACGACGGCGTCGAACTCGAGACCCTTCGCGAGGGACGCCGGCACGATCGTCAGCGGCGTCAGCTCGTCGTCGCTGCCGAGCACGTGCGCGTCGACGCCCTTGCGGCGCAAGCCTCTGGACAGGGCAGCCACCCGCGCGTCGGCGGCGATGACGCCCACCGAGCCGTCGCGCTGCAGCAGCTCGGTGACCGACCGCACGACGGCGGCGTCCACCGGCTCCGCGCCGGTGTCGACCAGCCGCAGCGACCCCGGCGCCTGCCGGACCGAGACCGCAGCGGCGACTCCGGGCGCGATGCGGGGCAGCAGCCGGCTGGCGAACTCGATCACCTGCGCCGGCACCCGGTAGCCCTTCGTCAGCACCTCGACGACGCCGTCCGGCTTGCCCAGATGCTGCAGCGTCTCCGCCCAGCTGGTCGCGGACTCCGGTGCGGTGCCCTGGGCGAGGTCGCCCAGCACCGTCGCCGACCCGGTGCTGCAGCGCCGGCCGATCGCCCGGCAGGCCATCGGGGACAGGTCCTGCGCCTCGTCGAGCACGACGTGGCCGTAGCTGGACGTCCGGGCCAGCAGGTCGGTCACCTCGTCCACCAGTACGGCGTCCGCCGCCGACCACCGGTTGGCCGCCGGCGCGCTCTGCAGCAGCGACTGCTCGTCGTCGGTCAGCACGTTGGCCGCGGCGGCTGCCAGCGCGCCCGGGTCGGTCAGCAGCCGGCGGACCAGCTCCTTGGGCTTCACAGGCGGCAGCGTGAGGTCGACGAACGCCTTCACCGGCGGCATTCGCGAGATCTGCTCGACCGCCCGGTCACTGGGTGCGTCACCGGCCTCCTCCATCAGCCGGACCACCGCGGCGCCGACCCCGTGCGCCAGGGCCGACCGGGCGGCGGCGTACCGAACGTCGCGCGCGATCACGTCACGGGCGATCCCGCGCACGTCGTCGGCGGCGATCCGCCAGCGGCGGCCGCCGATCGGGACGACGAGCGACTCCACCGGCTTGCGCACCCCGCTCAGTACGGCGCGGCGGAGCACCTTGGCCATCCGGATGTCGCCCTTGAGCCGGGCGAGAGCCGGCTCGTCGGTGGCCCGCACGGGGACGTGCCCGACCAGCTCCGGCAGCGTCCGCTGCTCGACGTCCACCTCGCCCAGCGCCGGCAGCACCGAAGCGATGTACCCGAGGAACGACCGGTTGGGCCCGACGATGAGCACCTTGGACCGCCGGAGCCGCTCGCGGTGCGCGTAGAGCAGGTACGCCGCCCGGTGCAGGCCGACCGCCGTCTTCCCGGTGCCGGGGGCGCCCTGCACGCACACCGTCTGCTCCAGCGGCGCCCGGACGATCTCGTCCTGCTCCGGCTGGATCGTCGCGACGATGTCG
>DASQMY010000009.1:0-7365 GCA_035645255.1 Mycobacteriales bacterium | reverse complement strand
CAAGCTCCGCAAGCTGGCCCTCCGGTACGGCGGCGTGATCGTCTTCTTCGACGAGGCCGACTCGCTCGGCAGCCGTGGGCAGGGCGTCGGCCAGCCCGGCCGCGCCGGCGCGATGACGCCAGCCGCGCCGTACGACGCCTGTCACGGCATGGCGTACCTGTCGCCGCACACGCAGGCGTCGCTCTTCTCCGCGTCGCTCGCCCCGTCCGTGGAGGGCGGTGCGCCGCGCATCGGACGGCACGGCTTCGTGATGGGCGGGATGGCCGGCGGCGGCGGGATGGGCACGCTGCAGGCGCTGCTCACGGAGCTGTCCGGGCTCAAGAAGCCGCGCGGCTTCGTCAACCGGGTCGTTCGCCGCACCCTCGGCATGCGGCCGAAGCCGCCGCCGAAGTACCGGATCCTGGTGATGATGGCGACCAACCTGCCGAGCGCGCTGGACGAGGCGCTGCTGCGGCCGGGCCGCATCGACCGGATCTACCACGTCGGCTACCCGTCCAAGGACGGCCGGCAGCGCACCTACCAGGGCTACTTCGACAAGGTGCGGCACGAGCTGACGGGCGAGCAGATCGAGCGGCTGGCGACGATCACGCCGTACGCGACCGGCGCGACGATGAAGGACCTCGTCAACGAGGCGCTGATCGTCGCACTGCGCGACGACCGCGAGGTGATCACCTGGAACGACGTGCTGAAGGCCAAGCTGCTCAAGAGCGTCGGGCCGAGCGAGGGCGTGGAGTACATCGAGCGGGAGCGGCACGCGGTCGCCGTACACGAGGCGTGTCATGCGGTGGTCAGCTATCTGGTGCAGCGCGGCCAGATGATCGACACGGCGACGATCCAGAAGGGCCAGGACTACCTGGGGTTCATCTCACCGATCCCGGTCGAGGAGCGCTTCACCATGTGGCGCAGCGAGTACGAGGCGGACATCATGGTCAGCGTCGCGTCGCTGGTCGGGGAGCGGATGTTCTTCGGCGGCGACAACTCCTCCGGTGTCTCCGGCGACCTGCGCAACGCGACGAACATCGCGCTGGGGATGGCCGGGCTGTGGGGGATGGGCGGCACCTACGGGTCGTACGCCGTGACACGCGCGCCGGCCAACGCGATGCCGATAGCCGACGGCACCGACCGGGCGGTCCTCGAGGGCGCGCTGGGTCACCGGGTCGAGAAGGCGCTGGCCGAGCTGGCGAAGCGGACCGAGCGGCTGCTCTCCGAGCACCGTGCCGACGTACTCGCGCTGGCGCACGCGCTGGAGACGCACCGGACGATGTCCGGCGAGGACGTCGTCGCGGTGATGGAGCGGTCGCGCGGCCCGATCGTCGACGGCACGGTGTACGCGGACCCGTCGTACCTCGAGCAGATCGAGCGCTACCACGCGGATGCGCTCTCGACGCACGAGGGCCGGCCGCAGGTGCTGACGCTCCCGCCGCTGCGGGTGGTGGAAGGGGAGCGAGGCACGTCCGCGGCGATGGAGACCTAGCCGTCGCGGACATCGGGATGGCGTGCGTCCACGTCCGCGTGCCGGAAGCGGCAACGTCTACGAGCTGACGCAGCATCCAGGAGTCTCGCGCACGGGCTGACCGGGCCGGCGTACCGTCGCTCCGCCTAGTCGGGCTCGAGGACCGTCGTCGCCAGCACGGTGGAGCCGTACCGGAGCTCGACCGTCTTGCCGGCCAGGTCGGGGACGGTGTGACCCTCCGACGACTTGATGATGTGCCGCGCCTTGCCGCCGGTCACCGGCGCGCGCAGGAGGACGTTGCCCTCGCAGACCACGTCGACCTCTGCGCCGTCGGGCACGCCGAGTTTGCTGACGAGCAGGTCGATCTCCGTCCCGCCGTCAGCGGACGGCTCCCACTCGATCTTGCCGTGCAGATCGGGGCTCGGCGAGCCGTCGACGGCCTCCCACCAGCCCTCGTACTCGTCCTTGTTGCCGCGCCTGAACATCCGGAGTCCTCCTCGCGTCCGTTGTCTGCGCCTGTGTGGATCGGCTGACGTGCGGCTACCGGCGCTCCGGTACACCGTCGACTGTCGAAGCGGGCGGCTCGGTCCACGGGGTGTCCGGGCGCTCCTGCGGAACGCCGTCCACCGTCAGGTCGACCCGCTCGTTGAAGAAGCACACCAGGTCCTTGATCTTCGGGTTCTCCGGGATCGGGTCCGGATAGCTCCACGCGATGTCCGGAACGACGGCGTCGCCGACGCGGATCGACCAGTAGCGGGCCGTGCCCTTGTACGGGCACATCGTGACCAGGTCGCTCGCGACCAGCAGCTCGCGACGGACGTCCTCGAACGGCAGGTAGTAGCGGACCGGCAGGGATGTCTCGAACAGCAGCAGCGGCCGAACGCTCGAGGCGACCAGCTCGCCGCGGAGCCGCACGTCGACGCGGCGCGAGCTGCGCAGCGTATCCACCCGGCTGTACGGGTCGCGGGCATGCACGAGCGCCCGCTCGTCCTCCTCGTACCAGTCCAGCTGCCGCCAGGAGAACGTCACGTGGTCCTCCAGCGCAGCGAGGTCTCCGGCGGGGTCGGGGTGGGTCCAGGCGGCGCCCTCGGCGCGCGTTCGGCCGGCGACCACCGACCAGCGGCGCTTGCTATCCGGGCCGGTCGACTCGTCCACGAGCGCGTCCGGCCGCACGTCCGCGAGCGGCAGGTAGTACGTCGGGAGGCCAGTAGGTCCGTACTGGACGAGCAACTGCGCCCGCTGCGAGTCGGCGATCACCGTGCCAGCGAGGCGCACTCGTATCCGCCGCTGGGTCGGCTCGACGAACGGTCGTGGTAGGTGCATCGCTGCCTCCTCGAGGCGATCGTGGCATCGAGGGCTGACGCGCGCCAGCGCCACGGTGGGCCTGCGCGCTACACCCACGGGCGTAGTCGGCTACACCCGTGGGGTGATGCCGGTCCGGCGCAGTCGTCGGTACGGTCGACTGGTGCAGCTCCGCCCTCTGCTCGTCGACCTGCTCGTGGTGCTGGCGGCTGTCGCGCTCAGTACGGCCCTCCTCGCGGCGAGCGGGCGGTTCGATCCGGGCGTGCGCGAGCCGGACGTCGCCGGGTACGCCCTCATCCTCGGCTACTCGGGGTCGGTGCTCGCGCGTCGGCGTACGCCGGGGGTCGCCGTGCTGGTCGGCCTTGCGGCGGGACTTGTGTACGCCGCCGCGCAGTACCCGCCGGTGCTCACGCCGGTCGTGCTGCTGTCCGTCTACACCGCCGCGGGAGCGATGCGCGGCCGACGGGCTCACGGGCTGCTGGCGGTCGCGGTGCTGCTCGGGTTCGTCACGGCGACGCTCAGCCCGGGCCCCACCGACACGGGCGTGCCGACGCTGACCGTGGCGGCGTGGTTGCTCGGGAAGTACGTCGGCAGCAAGCGCGACTACACCTCGGAGCTGGAGCGCAAGAACCAGCTGCTGGAGCAGGCGCAGCGCGACCTGGCGGACCGGGCGGTCACCGAGGAGCGGCTGCGCATCGCCCGGGAGTTGCACGACGTCGTCGCGCACACGATGAGCGTGGTGGCGGTGCACGCCGGCACCGGCCGCATGGTCGCCGACGACGACCCGGGCGCGGCGCGGCAGGCACTCGCGACGATCGAGACGGCCTCGCGGTCGGCGCTGGTGGAGATGCGCCGGCTGCTCGGCGTGCTCAGGGCACCCGACGGCGGG
The DNA here is from genome assembly GCA_035645255.1 of Mycobacteriales bacterium. Lineage (GTDB taxonomy): Bacteria > Actinomycetota > Actinomycetes > BP-191 > BP-191 > DASQMY01. Next base: position 3,721 of record DASQMY010000009.1, on the reverse strand, counting down.
CAGCAGGGCACGCTGGACCCGGCGCCGGGTCTGCGCGACCTCGACGCGTTGGTGGCCGACGTGGTCAAGTCCGGTGTGACCGTGGACGTTCGGGTCGAGGGCCACCGGCCAGAGGTACCGCCGGGGATCGACCTCACGGCGTACCGGATCGTGCAGGAGGCGCTGACCAACGTGATCAAGCATGCCGGGCGGGCGAGGACCGCTGTCGTCGTGTGCTACGCCGACGACGCGATGACGGTCGAGGTGACCGACGACGGTGGCGACCGCCGCACACGGCCCACCGCGAGGCCGGACGGGCACGGGCACGGCCTGCGCGGCATGGCCGAACGAGTCGCCGCCTATGACGGCGAGCTCGACACCGGCGCCCGCCCGGAGGGCGGTTTCCGCGTCCGCGCGCGGCTCCCGCTGGGCGGCCAGGTATGACAGTGCGGGTCGGTATCGCAGACGACCAACCGCTGATCCGCACGGGCCTGCGCGCGATGATCGGGCACGCCGCCGACCTCGAGCTGGTGGCCGAGGCGGAGAACGGCGAGGAGGCGGTCGAGCTCGCGCGGACCCACCGCCCGGACGTCATCCTCATGGACATCCGGATGCCGCTGCTCGACGGCATCGAGGCGACGCGGCGGATCACCCACGACAGCGCGCTCGCCGGCGTGCGGGTCGTCGTACTGACGACCTTCGACGCCGACGACTACGTGCACGCCGCGATCCGCGCCGGCGCCAGCGGGTTCCTGCTCAAGGACGCGCCGCCGGAGGACGTGCTCGACGCCGTCCGGGTCGTCGCGCGCGGTGACGCGCTCCTCGCGCCGCGCGTCACCCGCCGGATCATCGAGGAGCTCGCGGCGCGGCCCGATCCTGAGCGCCCGGCGCCGCCGCAGCTCGACGTGCTCACCGACCGCGAGCGCGACGTCCTCGCGCTGGTGGGGCGCGGGCTGTCCAACGCCGAGATCGGCGCCAGCCTCTTCGTGAGCCCGGCCACCGCCAAGACGCACGTCAGCCACGTGATGACGAAGCTCGACGCGCGCGACCGCGCACAGCTCGTCGTGACGGCGTACGAGAGCGGTCTGGTGCGCCCGGGGGAGTAGCCGACAACGCATCCTCTGCCCGACGACGGATCCGGCGCGCTGCGCGACCTTTGTTGCAGCGCCCGGCGAGACCGCCGGCGGAGTCCAAAGGAGAAGTGCGATGGCGGCCATCGAGCTGCGCAACCTGACCAAGCGCTACGGCAGCGTCACGGCCGTGGACGCCGTGACGCTGGAGCTGACCGCGGGGACCGTCACCGGGCTCCTCGGCCCCAACGGCGCCGGCAAGACCACGACGCTGCGGATGCTGCTCGGGCTGGTGACCCCGACGTCGGGTACGGCGACGTTCGACGGTCGCTGCTACGTCGACCTCGACAAGCCGGCCCGCACGGTCGGCGCGGTGCTCGAGGCGTCGAGCTTCCACCCCGGCCGGCGGGCCATCGACCACCTGCGCATCCTGGCGTCCGCGGCCGGCCTGCCGGCGCAGCGAGCGAACGCAGCGCTGGAGCAGGTCGGCATGGCGGAGCACGCGCGCCGCCGGATCGGCGGCTTCTCGCTCGGCATGCGCCAGCGGCTCGGCCTGGCCGCCGCGCTGCTCGGGGAGCCCGACGTACTGATCCTCGACGAGCCGAGCAACGGCCTCGACCCAGAGGGCGTGCACTGGCTGCGGACGTTCATCCGCGGGCAGGCGGACACCGGCCGCACGGTCGTCGTCTCCAGCCACCTGCTCGCGGAGGTGTCGCAGACCGTCGACCACGTCGTGATCATGGACCGGGGTCGGCTCGTGACGAGCGCGTCGCTCGCTGAGCTGACGACCCAGCCGGACGTCGTGGTGCGGTCGCCGGAGGCCGAGCGGCTGCGCTCGGAGCTGTCCCACCTCGGGATCGACGTCACCGCGGCCGACGACGTCGTCACCGCCTCCGGTACGACGCCGGAGCAGGTCGGCCGGGTGATCGGCCGCCTCGGCCTTGTCGTCTACGAGATGCGCCTGGAGCAGGCCGACCTCGAAGACGTCTTCTTCTCACTCACCGCCGCTTCCGAAGGAGCAATGACATGACCCGCCTCATCCGCACCGAGCTGCTCAAGCAGCGAGCAACCAGGTCCTTCGTCGCCGGCGTCGTCGCCGCGCCCGTGCTCGGCGCCTTCATCACGGTGGCCGTCTACGGCGCGGCCGGCAAGAACGGCAACGCGCCGCTCGGCGCCGACAGCTTCGTCCAGGCGCTCGGCGCGCCGGCCAGTGTCATCACGCTGATCGCGGTGGTGCTGGGCGTGCTCGGCATGGCCGGCGAGTACCGCCACCAGACCGTCACGACGACGTTCCTCGCCACCCCGCGCCGGCGTGACGTCGTCGTAGGGAAGCTGATGGCGCACGCGCTGACCGGTGCGCTGATGGGCTTGCTGTCGGTCGCAGCGGCGGCGGCGGTCGCCGGCCCCTGGCTGCAGCGTGAAGGCGTCGCCGTGGTCGTCGACTCCGAGGTCGCCTCGATCGCCGCCGGCGCCGTGCTCAGTGCCTCGCTGTACGGCGCGCTCGGCGTCGCGCTCGGCGCCCTGCTGCGCAACCAGACCGCGGCGATCGGCGTCGTGATCGCCTGGCTGCTCGCGGTCGAAGGCATCGTCACCGACGTCTTCCAGCGGTCGGCGTTCGTGCACTGGATGCCGGCCGCTGCCGGCCGCGCGATGGTCGGCGCGGCCGACCGGGCGCACGGCCTGTCCGCACCTGTAGCGGCAGCTGTCTTCGCCGCCTATGTCCTCGCCTTCGCTCTCGTCGCGACCCGGCTGACGCTCCACCGCGACGTCAGCTGAACCCCGTATCGATCCGGAAAGGAGGAAGTCCCATGCACACGCTCATCGCCCAGGCCGCCGAGCAGGAGGGTGGCGGCGTGAACCTGCTCGTCGTCGCACTCGTGATCATCGTCATCGCCGGCGCCGGCTACATGTTCAGCAAGCGCAGCCGCTGACGTGGCGGCTAATCGCAGTGTCCCCATCGATCCCGACCCGGCTGACGTTCGAACCTCGACGTCAGCCGGGTCCCGTCGTTTGGGAGACAACCGCGGCGAGCCTCTTCGGCGCCATGATCAGGTAGCTGTCGGTCAGCAGCTCGGCGACCTCACCCCAGTCGGTGTCATCGTCGAGCAGCATGCCGACGACGGTGGCTGACGACGGCGGCTTGAAGAACGGCGGCCCCGCCAGCGTCAGCGCCTCGAGCTCCGGCCCCGACGAGCGGAACGTCATGGCGCACAACGGGACGGTGCTGCTGGTCGCCTGCGTGCTGCTAGTCGCCTGCGCGTACGCCGGCGGCCACCCGTCGTCGACGGTGTAGACGTGCACGAAGGTCCGCTTGCGGATGCGCACCGGGTGCCGATGCACGCCGGCTCCTCATAGCTCTCCGGCAGCCGCGCGCAGATGGCGCGCAGCCGGTCGACAACCTCCGGCGGCGCGTCGTCGTGGTCCCGCACCAAGACCTCCGGGGGGTGAGCGGACGCACGAGACGCTATCCGCGCCGGCTGACAGGTCGCACTGGTGGGACCGGGTGGCTGCTATTGACGGCCGTTGCGCTCGGCACGGTTGACTGGTCGCGCCAGGTCAGCCAGCCCCTTGCGGGCTTCCCTTGGAGGTGCCGTTGTCGTATCCCGAGCGGCGGTACTTCGCAGAGAGCGGTGCGACCAGCGCGACGTTCCGGCGGGTGGGCGAACCGGCTG
>DASQMY010000008.1:0-6199 GCA_035645255.1 Mycobacteriales bacterium | reverse complement strand
ACGCGACACCGGCGCCGAGGTCGAGATCTCCATCGCCGACCAGGGCATCGGCATCGCGCCCAAGGACATCGAGCGGATCTTCGAGCGGTTCTACCGCGCCGACCCGGCGCGGTCGCGCGCGACCGGTGGCACCGGTCTCGGGCTCGCTATCGTCAAGCACATCGCCGGCAACCACGGCGGCAGCGTCAGCGTATGGAGCGTCGAGGGCGCCGGCTCGACGTTCACGCTGCACCTGCCGTCGCCGGCGGCCGACGACGGAGCCGCCGCCGGCGTGCCGGCCGGCGCGGTCGACGACGGTGAGCTGGTGACGGCGCCAACCCAGAGAGGTAACCCGGTCTGATGACGCGAGTGCTTGTGGTAGAGGACGAGGAGTCGTTCTCCGACCCGGTCGCCTACATGCTGCGCAGGGAGGGCTACGAGGTCTCGGTCGCGGCCACCGGGCCGGACGGCCTGGCCGAGTTCGAGCGGGCGGGCGCCGACCTCGTGCTGCTCGACGTGATGCTGCCAGGGCTGTCCGGCACCGAGGTCTGCCGGAGCATCCGGACCCGGTCCAACGTGCCGATCATCATGCTCACCGCGCGCGACAGCGAGATCGACAAGGTCGTCGGGCTGGAGCTCGGCGCCGACGACTACGTGACCAAGCCGTTCTCGTCCCGCGAGCTCGTCGCCCGCATCCGAGCGGTGCTCCGCCGCAACACCGAGGAGGACGAGCTGCTGCCCGGCGTGCTCGAGGCCGGGCCGGTGCGGATGGACGTCGAGCGGCACGTGGTCACCGTCAACGGAGCGCCGACGCCGCTGCCGCTCAAGGAGTTCGACCTGCTGGAGATGATGCTCCGCAACGCCGGGCGGGTGCTGACCCGCGGGCAGCTGATCGACCGGGTCTGGGGCAGCGACTACGTCGGCGATACCAAGACGCTCGACGTCCACGTCAAGCGGCTGCGCGCCAAGATCGAGCCCGACCCCGGCGCGCCGCGCTACCTGCTGACCGTGCGCGGGCTGGGCTACAAGCTCGAGGCCTAGCTGGCCGCTGCCCCGGTGAGGTTGATCCCAGCGCTGCTGCGCAGTTGATCATGTCGGCACGATCTCATGATCGAGTCGTGCTCATGTGATCAAGAATCGTGCCAGGTTGATCAACAGGACCGATCAGGCCGCCCCGCGCACCGAGCGGACCGTGCCGGCGCGGGGCGACTACCGCGCGCCGCGGCTGAACGACACGTCGCTGTCCCAGCGGGCGAAGCCGAGCCGCTCGTAGACCCGGATCGCGTGGACGTTGTCGTCGTCGACGTAGAGCATCACCTGCGCGAGGCCGAGCGACCGCAGGTGCCGTAGGCCGACCAGCGTCATCGCCGGACCAAGGCCGAGCCGCTGCGCCGACGGGTCGACACCGACGACGTACACCTCGCCGATGGGCGCGTGCTCGTGGCCGCTCTCGCTGGTGGCGCCGTGCACCTTGGTCCAGTGGAACGCGACCAGCTCGCCGTCGTCCTCGCGTTCGGCGAGGAAGAACCCGGCCGGGTCGAACCACGGCTCCTCCTCGCGGACGCGCACGTCGTCGATCGTCCAGGTGCCCTGCTCGGGGTGGTCGGCGAAGGCGCGGTTGTTGACGTCCAGCCAGCGCTGCTCGTCCTGGCCCACGACGAACGTCCGCACCGCCACACCCGGCGGCAGCTGCGGCTCGGGGATCGGCGCGAGCAGCGACCGCCGCAGCTGCCACAGCACGCGGGTCCGCTCGAAGCCGAGCCGGCGGGCCAGCGCGGCGGCGGCCGGATGGTCGCCGTGCGCCCACAGCCGCAGCCGGCCGTCCGGCGACCGGTCGACCAGCTCGTCGACGAGCCGCCCGCCCAGACCCTGACCCCGGAACGCCGGGTGCACGACCACCTCGCCGCTCGCGCCGGCGACCAGGTCGGTGCTGTCGAGGTGCCCGTAGCCGGCCAGCTCCCCGCCGACGTACAGCAGGAGGTTGTCGTCCGACACGTCGCCGCCGTGGGTCAGGTGGAGGAAGACGTGCTCGGACAGCGGCGCGACGCCGTCCGCTTCCGTGGCGTCGGCGAGCAGCCGGCGTACGCCGGCGACCGCGTCGGCGGTGGGCCGGCTGACGACGTCGATCCGCACCTGCTCCGTCACCGGCCCGACCCTAGTTGCTCACCGGCCGATCGTGCGGCGCGCTGTACCGCTCGCCTGCCGATCGTGCGGCGCGCCGTACCCCTCGCCTGCCAGCCCGGGCGGAAGATGGTGGGTCCATCTTCGGTCGTTCGCCGGCAGAGATGCAGCCTGCGCCGCTGGTGGCTGGTGGCTCGGTGGCTGGTGGCGGTCAGAACCAGCGTTCGAGGACCTGGGCTACGCCGTCGTCGTCGTTGCGGCCGGTGACTTCCGCGGCGATCGCGAGCACCTCGGGGTGGGCGTTGGCTACGGCGACGCCGTGCCCGGCCCAGGCGAGCATCGGCAGGTCGTTGGGCATGTCGCCGAACGCCACGACCCGGTCGGCAGGTACGCCGTGCTGCGCTGCGAGCGCGGCCAGCCCGCTCGCCTTGCTGACCCCGGTGGCGCTGACCTCGAGCAGCCCGTCGGTGCTGCTGTGCGTCAGCGTGGCGAGGTCACCGACCGCCGCGTGCGCCGCGGCGAGCAGCGCGTCCGCGTCGAGCGACGAGTGGCGGGCGAGCAGCTTCACGACGCCACCGGAGACCAGCTCGTCGACCGGCAGCGGGCGCGTGCTCGCCGGCTGCCACTTCGGGACGTAGGCGGGGTCGTGCTCGAACGTGAGGTCGGCGCGCTCGACCGCGAAGGCGATGCCGGGAATGGCCTTGCGCAGCGCCGCGGCGACCTCGCCGGCCGACTCCTCGGTGAGCAGGGACGTCTGCACGACGCGCTCAGTGTGCAGGTCGTAGACGAGCGCGCCGTTGGCGCAGACCGCGACGCCGCGGTGACCGGTCGCGCCGCTCACCTCGGCCATCCAGCGCGGTGGCCGCCCGGTCACCATGACGAACGGGACGCCGGCCGCCTCCACCCTGGCCATCGCTGCGACGGTGCGCGGGCTCACCGTGCCGTCGCTGCGGACCAGCGTGCCGTCGAGGTCGGATGCGACGAGGCCGGGGGTCTGCACCGGGCAAGTGTCCCAGGTCGCGCGCGGTGCCCAGGACCAGGTCAGTCGATGCGTACGACGGACGGCCGGCCGGGGGAGTCCGGCGTACGGCTGGCCGGCACCTCCGCATCGTCGACGTCGTCGCGCTCGTCGTCGCTCGCGCCGAGCGCGGCGATCGGCTGCGTCACGAACTTGTAGCCGACGTGCCGGACGGTGCCGATCAGCGACTCGTGCTCCGGGCCGAGCTTGGCGCGCAGCCGCCGGACGTGCACATCGACGGTGCGGGTGCCGCCGAAGTAGTCGTAACCCCAGACCTCCTGCAGCAGCTGCGCGCGGCTGAAGACGCGGCCCGGGTGCTGGGCGAGGTACTTGAGGAGCTCGAACTCCTTGAACGTCAGGTCGAGCGGCGCGCCCTTGAGCTTGGCCGAGTAGGTGTGCTCGTCGATCGTGAGGTCGCCGGCGCGGACCACCCCGGCGTCGGCGGGGTCGACCGACGCGGCGGCGGCGCGGCTGGTCGCCAGGCGAAGCCGCGCCTCGACCTCCGCCGGCCCGGACATGTCGAGCACGACGTCGGTCAGGCCCCACTCGTAGGTCACGGCCGCGAGGCCGCCCTCGGTGACGACGGCCAGCAGCGGCGTGGTCAGGCCGGTCGTGCGGAGCAGCCGGCAGAGCGCCCGCGCGTTGGCGAGGTCGCGGCGCGCGTCGACGATGATGGCGTCGGCCGGACCGGTCTCGACGAGGGCGGCGCCGTCCATCGGCGCGACGCGGGTGACGTGTCCGAGCAGGCCGAGCGCGGGGAGGACCTCGGCGGCACGGGTCGCGGAGGTCAGCACCAGCAGGACACTCATCCGCGCTCCCAACGGCTTCAGAAAATCAGAAACGGACCCCGGAAGTGTTGCTGCGGAGGGCAGCGTCGCCCGGGACCCGTATGGCGGGGAGAATACTGCACGTGACACGTCGCCGTACGCCCGACACCGCGCCCGGCCGGAGCGCGACGGGCGACGCCATGACCCTGCGTACGCCGGACGGGTTGCGACTGTCCGCCACACATCTGCGGCACGCGACGGACGCCCGGGCGCTCGGCGTCGTCCTCGTCCACGGCTTCTCCGGCAACCACCGCGCGCCGCGGCACTGGCGGATCGCGCAGGGACTGGCCGCGCATGCCGGGGTGCTCGCGCTCGACCTGCGCGGGCACGGCGGGTCCGGCGGCCTGTCCACGCTCGGCGACCGCGAGGTGCTCGACGTGGAGGCGGCCGTGGAGGCGATGCGGGCACTCGGCTACGAGGCGGTCGTCACCTGCGGCTGGTCCATGGGCGGCTCGACAGTGCTGCGGCACGCGGCTCTGTACGGCGGCGTCGACGCGGTCGTCAGCGTGAGCGCCCCGAGCCGCTGGTACGTCAAGGACACCGGGCCGATGCGCCGGCTGCACTGGCTCGTCGAGAAGCGGGCCGGCCGGCGGGTCACCCGGCTGGTCTTCCGCACGCGGCTGGCCGACCGATGGGACGAGCCGGAGTCGCCGGTCGAGGTGGTGGGCCGCATCGCGCCGATCCCGCTGCTGCTGGTTCACGGGGACGCCGACGCCTACTTCACGATTGACCACCCGCGGGCGCTGGCCGCCGCGGCGGGCGATCCGACGGAGCTGTGGGTCGTGCGGGGGTTCGGCCATGCCGAGGGCGCCGCGACCCCGCAGCTCCTCGACCGGATCGGCGCCGGGCTCGCGGCGCTGGTCGCGCGCGGCCGCCGTACCGACGAGGTGGGCGTCTGATGGCGACCGGCACGATCCGCTACTGGGCGGCCGCGAAGGAAGCGGCAGGCTGCGCCGAGGAGGCGTACGACGCGGCCACGCTGGCCGACGCGCTCGCCGCGGCCGCGGGTGGGCGGGGCGACCGGTTCGCGGCGGTCGTGACCCGCTGCTCCTACGTCGTCGACACGGCACCGGTCGGCACGCGCGACCACGCCACCGTCGTGCTGACCGACGGCGGCGTCGTCGAGGTGCTGCCGCCGTTCGCCGGCGGCTGACCGCTGCCGCTCGGCGGGAGCGAGCGGCGGCCTGCGCGGGAGCAAGCGGCCGGCGGGCCTGCGCTGAACTCCGCGATGCGTGGCCCGCGTGACACGATTCGCCGATGCCCGCTGCCTCGCCCGCGCGTCCAGCGCTGCTCGGCGCCGCCGCGGCGGGCGTGTCCGGGGCCGTCGCCGCGGCTGCGGCGGGCGGGCGGGCGGCACTGATCTGCGCGGTCGTCGTGGTGCAGGCGACGCTGGCCGCCGGCTGGTTGCGCGCAGCGGCGATCCCGGGAGCTGCGGGCGCCGCGGTCGTCGTCGTGGTGGCCGCCGCGGCCGCTGACGGCTACGCGGCCCGTGACTCCGCGGAGCCGCTGGCGCCGGTGGCCGGCGTGGTGGCGGTGGCGTTCCTGGCGACGCTGCTGCTGCAGCTGGCGCAGCGCGGGCGTACCCGGGTCACCGAGTCACTCGCCGTGACGATGACCGGCGTGCTCCTCGTCGTCCTCGCCGCCCACCTGGTGGCCGTGCTCGGCGGCGCCGGTGAGTCGGCGGCCGCCGTGCTGGTCGCGCTGGCCGCCGGTGCCGCCGTGCTCGCCGGCCGGCTGGTGGACGAGGTGGCACCCCGGCAGCGACCAGCCGGCGAGGTGCGGCGCGGGTGGCCGGGGCTGCTCGCCGGGCTCGTCGCAGCCGCCGCGGCCGGGATGCTCGCAGGCGGTAACGGCGCGCTCGGCGCTGGGTCAGGTGTCGTGATCGGGATCGCCGTGGGAGTCGCGGCGACGTTGGCGGTAGTTGGGGTGGAGCAGATGGCGACCGGGCTGTCGGCGGACCGCCGCCGGTCCGCCGTACTCCTGCTCGGGGCGGTGCTGCCGCTGGTGGTCGCCGCCCCGGTGGGGTACGCCGTCACCCGGCTGCTCGTCGAATAGGGACCAAGGAGATGTCCGGTTGATCAAGCGCCTGCTCATCGTGCTGCTGATCCTGGTGGGGCTGGCCGCGCTCGCCGACCGGTTCGTGGCGAGCGCCGCCGGTGACGGAGCGGCAGCCGAGGTACGCCGGTCGTCCCGCGCCGACAGCGCCGAGGTGAAGTTCCACGGTTTCCCGTTCGCCACGCAGGCGATCCGCGGG
>DASQMY010000007.1:0-23108 GCA_035645255.1 Mycobacteriales bacterium | reverse complement strand
GCGCGCGCGCATGCGGCCTACCAGTCCCGTGTCGTAGTCGCCGGCGGCGAACTCGGTGTCGGCGAGCAGCTCGGCGAAGAACGGCAGGTTGTTCTTCGGCCCCTCGATCCGGAACGCGGAGACCCCTGCCGCCATCCGGTCGAGCGCAGCGGGGCGGTCCTCGCCCCACGCGCACAGCTTGGCCATCAGCGGGTCGTAGTACGGCGTGACGGTGTCGCCGGCGGCGTAGCCCGAGTCGACCCGGATGCCGTCACCGGACGGCTCCTCCCAGACGGTGATGGCGCCCGGACCCGGCAGGAAGCGGACCGGGTCCTCGGCGTAGACGCGGAACTCGACCGCGTGACCGCGCGGGCGCACCGTCCCGGGATCGAACGACACGTCCTCCCCGGCGGCGATCCGCAGCTGCTCGGCGACCAGGTCGAGCCCGGTCACCAGCTCGGTCACCGGATGCTCGTCCTGCAGCCGGGTGTTCATCTCCAGGAAGACGAACTCCTCACCGGACACGAGGCACTCGACGGTCCCGGCGTTGCGGTAGCCGACCGCGGTGCCGGCGCGCTCGGCGGCGGCATACATCCTGGCCCGGAGCGCGTCGGTGACACCCGGCGACGGCGACTCCTCGGCGACCTTCTGATGGCGCCGCTGCACCGAGCAGTCCCGCTCGCCGAGGGCGACCACCCGCCCGTCGGCGAGCCCGAGGATCTGCACCTCCACGTGCCGGGCGCGGGGCAAATAGCGCTCGAGCAGGATCGCCGGGGACCCGAAGAAGCGCTCGGCCCGCGTACGCGCCGTCTCGAACGCCTTCCGCAGCGCCGCGTCGTCCTCCGCAACTCCCATGCCGATCCCGCCGCCGCCGGCCGACGCCTTGACCATCACCGGGTAGCCGATCCGCTCGGCCTCCCGCACCGCGTCGTCGACGTCGGCGACCGGCTCGGCGGTACCGTCCGCGACCGGCACGCCGGCCGACGACATCAGGTTCCGGGCGTTGATCTTGTCGCCCATCGACTCGATGGCGTCCGGCGACGGGCCGATCCACGTCAGCCCGGCGTCGATCACCTGCTGCGCGAACGCGGCGCTCTCCGCGAGGAACCCGTAGCCGGGGTGGATCGCCTGCGCGCCGGACTGCTTGGCCGCCTCGATGACGCGGACGCCGTCCAGGTAGGACTCGGCGGGCGGCGCCGGGCCGAGCAGGACCGACTCGTCGGCGTCGCGGACGTGCCGGGCGGCGGCGTCCGCCTCGGAGTGCACGGCGACCGCCTTGATGCCCATCGACTGCACGGTGCGGATCACGCGACGGGCGATCTCGCCACGGTTGGCGACGAGGACGATGTCGAACACGCAGGGAAGCCCTTCGATCGGGTGGTGCCGGTACGGTTCGGGGGTCAGCGGAATCTACCGGGACGGGCGGGAGGCCGTGTGACCGTCATCGTCGTCGTCCTGCTGCTGACGCTCGGCCTCGGCTGGCTCCGGGGCGGGTCGCTCGAGCAGCTGGCCACCATGCAGCTGCGGTGGGCCTGGCTGGTCGGCGCCGCGACCGCGCTGACTGTCCTCGGCGCCTTCGCCGGCCGGCTGGGGCTGCCCGCGCCCGGCGTCGTGTACGTGGTCTGCATCGGCTCGGCGGCGGCGCTGGTGTGCGCGTTCGTCTGGCTCAACCGCCACCTCATCGGGATCCCGCTCGTCGCCGTCGGGTTCGCGATGAACGCGATCGTGATCCTCGCGAACGGCGCGATGCCGGTGTCCGAGCGGGCGGCCGACCGCGCCGGCGTTGACCTGGCGGCGCTCCGTGCGGGCGAGGACGCCAAGCACGAGGTCGCGGACCGGCGTACCCGGCTGCGGCTACTAGCCGATGTCGTCCCCGTGCCGCTGCCCGGCCCGCTGCGCCGCGGCTCCAACGTCGTGAGCGCCGGCGACGTCGTGCTCGCGGCCGGGCTCGCCCAGCTCGTCCTGAACGGGATGCGCGGGCGTCAGATCTCGCCGGTGCGCTCCAGCACGCGGGTGAGCGCCTCGACCACGCGCGGGTCGTACTCGTAGGCCATGCCCATCCGTAGTCGCTCGAGGGCGTCCCAGCGCGCCCGGTCGGGGGCCGTGTCCGTCGCGGTGATCAGGTCGTCGTACGCGCTCGCCGCCCGGATGATCCGCGCCTCGAGCGGCACGTCGACGTCCGCGCTCTCCCGCATCCGGCGGTAGGGGTGCGCCTGCGTGGCGACGATGTGCGCGACCCGCTCCAGGCTGCCGGTGCTGCGGATGACGTCCGCCCCGAGCTCGGCGATGCGGCGGCGCTCCGAGGGCGGCACCTTGAGCGTCGAGCCGTGCGGGATCGCCTCCGCGAGCGACAGCTGCCCGATGTCGTGCATCAGCGCGGCGTACTCGAGGTCGAGGAGCTCGGCGTCGGTGAGCCCGAACTCGCGCCCGACCGCGGTGGCCAGCCGGGTGACCCGCCTGGAGTGCCCCGGCTCGACGTAGCCCCCAACCTCGGTGACTCGGGACAGCGCGCGGATCGTCTGCCGGTACGTCGTCCGGATCGCGGCGTAGCGGCGGAACGAGAACTGCGTCACCACGATCGGGATCGCGATCACCGCGAGGGTCCACATCCCGATCAGCGGGATGGCGAGCGCGATCAGCATGCCCATCGCCGCCATCGAGAAGCCGATGCCGGAGAAGGCGCGCAGCTCGTTGCGCAACGTCGGCAGGAACGGCGACCGGTCGCCTTCGGCGCGCATCACCGCGGCCAGCAGGACGTCGAGGATCCCGCCCAGCAGGACCGCGACGACCATCGCGACCACGGGGAGGTCGGCCTGGCTGAAGTGCCAGCCGAGCATCGAGTCCGGGGCGACCGACTGCAGCCCGCTGCCGCGGAAGACGGCCGCGAGCGCAGACGCCACGAGCACCCGGCGCGCCACGTCACCGGCGCGCGGGTCGCGACCGAGCACCGCCAGCAGAAGTGAGGCGGCCGCTGCCGCGATCGCCACGACAGCGACGACCGTCATCGCCGAGTGCATCGCGCTGGCCGGGCCGGCCGACGGCCCGGTGCTGAGCAGCAGCGAGTAGCCGACCGCCGCCGAGCCGCCCAGTGGGGCGGTGTCCCGGTCGTTGGGCAGGCTGACCCGGACCAGCTCGCCGAGGAAGATCAGCCCGAGGAACAGACCGGCGATGCCCGGTTGCGCGACGCCGCCGCGCGCCGTGACGACCACACCCGCGAGGCCGACGACGGCAGCCGCCGCGACGACCGCCAGGGCGGAGTACCGCCGCTGCGCCGGGCGCCGGAGTGCACCCGTCGACTCAGTCGCCGGTCCCACCGCTCGCCTTCCCGGGCACCAGCACGGTGCCGTCGCGGCCGACGTGCTCACCGTGGAACGTTTCAGGAGTCGGGTCCCAGCCGTCCCGCGTGACAGCGGCGACGAGGCAGTCGACGACGCGGGGGTCGAACTGGACGCCCACGCACCGCCGCAGCTCGGCCACCGCCTCGTCGACCGTCTTGGCGAACCGGTAGCTGCGGGTCGAGGTCATCGAGTCGAACGCGTCGGCGACCATGATGATCCGGGCGAACTCCGGGATCTCGTCGCCGACGAGGCCGTTCGGGTAGCCCCGGCCGTCCAGCCGCTCGTGGTGGTGGTAGACGCCGCTGAGCGCGTCGCGGAGGAAGTCGATCTCGGAGAGCATCTCGTAGCCGCGCAGCGGGTGCAGCTTGATCGCCTCGAACTCCGGCGCGTTGAGCTTGCCCTGCTTCTGCAGCACGCGGGTCGGGACACCGAGCTTGCCGATGTCGTGCAGCATCCCGGCGTACCGCACGACCTGGACGCGGTCCTCGCGCAGGCCGGCCTCGCGCGCGATCCGCTCCGCGAGCGTCGCGACCCGCTCGGAGTGGCCTCTGGTGTAGTAGTCCTTGGTCTCCACCGCCTGGACGAGCGCGCGGACGGTCGAGTCGTACGCCGACCGGTGCTGCGCGTAGTTGGCGAACGCACTGCGGGCAACCAGCAGCGGCACCATCAGGACGACCGGCGCGAGGACACCGAGGTCGGCCCACAGCACCGCGAGCAGCAGCCCGAGCATGCCGTAGCCGAGGTAGGCACCGACCATCCAGGAGAAGGTCGTTCGCCACACCCGGCGCATCGCCATCCCTGTCGTCAGCGAGACGATCCCGCCGACGAGCATCGTGTTGACTACATAGAAGAGCGCGGTTGCACACAACGTTGCGGCGACGGCGCGGCCGAACCCGCTGGCGGAGATGGACGCGCTCGCCCGGCCGCCGGCCGCGGCGTAGGCGAAGCCGGAGACGATCGAGGCGATGGCGAATTGGGCGCCGTTGAACACGCGCTTGACCAGTGATTGGCGGGACGCGGCCGCGGCGAACCCGACCATGCAGGCGCCGTACGGGCCGACGATCACCAGCGCCGCGACCGCGACGACGAACGTGACGGACACGAACACACTGCGGTCGGAGGTTCGGGCGAGACCGGCGCTGGCCAGCCCGCAGAAGAGGAACAGGCCGGCGACGTGCGACCAGTCGCCGTCGAACTCCGCGACAGAGACGCCGGCGCACGCGACAGCCGTCGCGAGGACCACACCGAGGTACCACCGCGCACGCGCGGGAAGATCGGGCACTGCCTCTCCCGTCAAGATCAGACTGCGGGACGGGGACCGGCAGGCTACTCAACCCCAGTGAACGCCAGCTCCAGCAGAGATGAACAGCGCAACCGCGCTGCCGAGAACTGCAACGATCTTCTTCATTTGGGCAACAGCCCCTTTCAAGGATTAGTCACGAGCACCGCTAGTTGCCCGCGCCGAATCCGCTCCGCTGTCGTGCCAGGTGTGCCTGTCGATCCTTGGTGTCTCGTCCAGCAACCAAGAATGACTAACCTGCCGGTCCCGATCCCGCAGTCTGAAGTTGTCAAAGACACGATGAGCCGCCCGGACACCGGGAGCAGACCGTCATCGGCGTTGGTCGAACGCCTCGTGATCCCCCCGGATGCCCGCGACTGCTTGTGACGCGGGGACTACGGGCAGTCTCAGGTGTCCCATGGGTCACGTCAAGCGCTCTGACCGAAGGGTTGACGACGCATCCCCCGCGCGTACCGTGCCACGCGCTAGCCTGCGCCCCAGGCACAACGGCTGGAGACCACTCGAATGATCAACGAAGGCGAGGTCGCGGCAGAGGTGCTGCGCTGGTTCGAGGACCCGGCATCCCGGCGGTTCGACGAGGTGCTCGCAAGGACCTCGCTCAGCGTCGACCAGCAGCGCGAGCTGCGCTACTGGCAGCGCCAGTCGCTGCAGGCGGTGAAGCGCTACGCCGCGGAGACCTTGCCCGCGGTGCTCAGCACCGTGCGCGCCGCGCAGCGCGACGCCGACGACCACACGACCAGCGCCGCCGACAGCTGGGCCGAGGTGCGCCGGGCCGCCGTTCCGAGCGCCGGCGACGCGCTCGAGGCCCGTCGGCGCAACGTGGCGGCGCGGCTGGCCACCGGCTCATGAGCACCTCGCCCGGCGGCCCGATCAGCATGCGGCTGCAGCCTGAGCTCGAGGCGAGCCTGCGGCGGCTGCCGGGTGTCCGCGCGGCGCGCGTCGTCACGACGGGCGCCGGTCGGCCGACGGAGATCCACCTGCTGGCCGGCCGGGAGAAGGGCGCCAAGCAGCTGGTGCGCGACGTGCAGTCGCTGGCGATGGCCGAGTTCGACATCGAGGTGGACCACCGGATCATCTCGGTCGTCCAGCTCGACGCGGAGGACAACCAGGGCATCGTCACCGCGCCTGCCGCGACCACCGCAGCTGCGGCGGCGACCGAAGCCCCGGCGTCGCCCACCAGGCCGGTCGTCGAGGGCATTCGGGTCGAGTCGACCGGGCTGCACAGCGAGGCCACCGTGCGGCTGTCGGTCGGGGGTGAGGTCGTCGAGGGGACGAGCCGCGCTCCGTCCGGTCCTGCCTCACGTGCCCGGGTGATCGCCCGGGCGGCGCTGGACGCGGTGTCGCTGCTCGCCCCCATCGACGCCGGCGAGATCGAGTCCGCCGACGTGGTGGCCGTCGGCGGACGCGATGTCGCGGTGTGCGTGGTTCAGCTGGTCGACGTCACCGGGGAGCATCTGGTCAGCGGGTCTGCGGTGGTCCGCAGCGATCCGTCCGAGGCGATCGTCCGCGCGGTGCTCGACGCGTTGAACCGCCGGCTTACTGGCTGATCTCCTGCTTGTCGGCCTTGCTGCCGCGGATCTCCTGCTTCTCGTTCTGCGTGCCGCGGATCGTCACCTTCTTGGGCTCCGGCGGCCGGCGGACGACACCACGCACGTGGATCGTCAGCATGCCCTGGTCGTAGCTCGCCTCGACGGCGTCCTCGCCGATGCCCTCGGGCAGGCCGAACTCGCGGTGGAAGGCGCCGTAGCGCAGCTCGCGGACCAGCACGCCGTCGCGCTGCTCGGTCTCGGCCGCCCGTCGCTCGCCGCGGATCGTCAGCTTGCCGGGCTGCACCTCGAGGTCCACGTCGCGGCTGGGGTCGATGCCCGGCAGCTCGAGGCGCAGGACGACGTCGTCGCCCTCCACGACCATCTCGACGGGAGGTACGAACCCGCTGCGGACGGGCTGGGCGCCGCCCCAGGTCCGGCGGACCAGCTCGTCGAAGTCACGGTCCATCCGGTACAGCGCGGTGAACGGGTCGAATCGGGTCGCCATCGCTGGTTCTCCTCTCCTTTTCGACGTTGCGGCGATGGATGACAAGTACATTGATACGACTGTGCTCAAGTCCTTGTCAAGCCCCGCATCCGTCTCGCCCGGTCCCCCGGCGGTAGAGTGCCTCGACCACCCGGCAGCACGACGGACAGGAGAACCAGATGTCGAAGCGAGGCCGTCGTCGCCGCGCCCGCGCGAAGCGCAAGGCCAACCACGGCAAGCGCCCGAACGCCTAGCTCTCCGCCGCCTCCGGCAGCGCGGCGAAGCCCCGCAGCCGGAGGCTGTTGGTCACCACGAACACCGACGACGCCGCCATCGCCGCTCCGGCGAGCATCGGGTTGAGCAGGCCGGCCGCCGCGAGCGGCAGCGCCGCGACGTTGTAGGCGAACGCCCAGAACAGGTTTCCCTTGATCGTGCGCAGCGTGCGCCGGGCCAGCCGGATCGCGTCCGCCGCCGCGCGCAGGTCCCCGCGCACGAGGGTCAGGTCGCTGGCCTGGATGGCGACGTCGGTGCCGGTCCCCATCGCTAGGCCCAGGTCGGCCTGCGCCAGCGCTGCCGCGTCGTTGACGCCGTCGCCGACCATCGCGACCACGTGACCGGCCTGCTGCAGCCGGCGGACGACGGCGACCTTGTCGGCCGGCAGCACCTCGGCGATGACGGTGTCCGGACCCTCGTCGATGCCGACCTGCCGGGCGACGGACCGCGCGACGGCGGCGTTGTCCCCGGTCAGCAGCACGGGGGTCAGCCCGAGCGCACGCAGCCGGCGCACCGCGGCCGCGCTCGTCGGCTTCACCGCGTCGGCGACGGTGAGCACGCCCCTGGCGACCCCGTCCCAGCCGATCGCGATCGCCGTTCGTCCGTCGGCCTCGGCGGCCGCCTTGCGCTCGGCCAGCTCGGCCGGCAGCCGCTGCGACCACTCCTCCAGCAGGGCTGTCCGGCCGGCGACCACGGCGTGGCTGCCGTCGGCGTCGTCGACGACCCCCTGCACGCCGAGCCCTTCGAGGTTCTGGAAGTCGGTCACCGCCGGAAGGGGGCCCACCCGCTCGGCTGCCGCGGCGGCGATCGCGCGGGCGATCGGGTGCTCGGAGGCCGCCTCGAGCGACCCGGCCAGGCGCAGCAGCTGGTCGGCGTCGACGCCGGGACCGGCGAACACGTCGACGAGCTGCATGGTGCCGGTCGTGACGGTGCCGGTCTTGTCCAGCACCACCGTGTCGATGCGCTGCGTGCTCTCCAGCACCTCGGGCCCCTTGATCAGGATCCCGAGCTGCGCGCCGCGACCGGTGCCGACCATCAGCGCGGTCGGCGTGGCGAGCCCGAGCGCGCAGGGGCAGGCGATGATCAGTACGGCGACAGCTGCGGTGAACGCCGCGCTCACGCCGGCGCCGGTGCCGATCCAGAAGCCGAGCGTACCGACGGCGAGGGCGATGACGACCGGGACGAAGACCCCGCTGATCCGGTCGGCGAGCCGCTGCACCTGCGCCTTGCCGTTCTGCGCCTCCTCGACCAGCCTGGCCATCTGCGCCAGCTGGGTGTCGGACCCGACCCGCGTCGCGCGGACGACAAGTCGGCCGCCGACGTTGACGGTGGCGCCGACCACGGCGTCGCCGGGGCCGACCTCGACCGGGACGCTCTCGCCAGTGAGCATGCTGACGTCCACGGCTGAGCTGCCGTCGACGACGGTGCCGTCCGTCGCGAGCTTCTCCCCGGGCCGGACGACGAAGCTGTCGCCGACGGCGAGCTGGTCGACCGGGATGCGGCGCTCGACGCCGTCCCGGACCACGGCCACGTCTTTGGCGCCGAGCTCCATCAGCGCGCGCAGCGCCGCGCCGGACTGCCGCTTGCTGCGCGCCTCGAAGTACCGGCCGGCGAGGATGAACGTCGTGACGCCGGCCGCAGCCTCGAAGTAGATGTTGCCGCTGCCGTCGGTGCGGCTGATCGTCAGCTCGAACGGGTGGCGCATGCCGAGCTCGCCCGCCGTACCCCAGAACAGGGCGTAGACCGACCAGCCGAACGCCGCCAGCGTGCCGATGCTGATCAGCGTATCCATCGTCGCGGCGCCGTGCCGCAGGTTGGTCCACGCCGCGCGGTGAAACGGCCAGGCACCCCAGACCACGACCGGCGCGGTGAGCGTCAGCGACAGCCACTGCCAGCCGCGCACCTGCAGCGCCGGGGCCATGCCCATCGCGATGACCGGGATCGTCAGCACGGCGCTGATCAGCAGCCGGTCGCGCAGCGGCCGGGTGCTGTCGGCCTCGACCAGCCCCTCCCCCGGGGCTCCGTCCGAACCGGCGCGCGGCGGTGTCGGCAGCTCGGCCGAGTAGCCGGCGGCGGCGACGGCCGCCAGCAGCTCGTCGGGCGTCACCCCGTCGGCGTAGGTGACCTTGGCCTTCTCGGTCGCGTAGTTGACCGTCGCCGTGACCCCGTCGAGCTTGTTGAGCTTGCGCTCGATCCGGTTGGCGCAGGACGCACAGGTCATGCCGCTGATGGCCAGCTCGACCGACTCGGTCGACCGCTCGGGCGCACTCGACGTGGTCATCGGTGCTCCCCCGCCGCCGCCGCGTGGGCGGTGAACTCGGCCGTGCGGACGACGCCGGCATGCTGGAAGTCCAGGAAGAGCCGGTAGTCACCCGCGGTCGGCACCTCGGCGAAGAACGTGATCTGCGGGCCAGCCGGAGTCACGCCGTCACCGGGCTCGCCGGCCGGGTGCACGTGCAGGTAGGCGAGGTCGGTCGCGCGCAGCACGACGAGGTGCCCGTACGCCGCGAGGTAGGGCTGCAGGTCGGTGACGGGGACGCCGTCCTTGCTGACCGAGAGCGTCAACTCGGACTGGGCGCCGGCGGTCAGGTCGCCGGCCAGGGCGACCGTGTAGCCGTCGACGGCAGCGGTGCGTTCCGGTGCCGGCAGCGGGCGCGGACGGTAGTCACCCGCGACGGCCAGATCGGCGGCCAGCGTCAACGCGCGGTCGGCACCGGCCGGCTGGAAGTCGGCGAAGACCTTGTACTGCCCGGGCTCCGCGACGCTCAGGTCGGTCGACCAGACACCGGCCGGGTCGCGGACCGGGTGCAGGTGCTGGAACCCGGTGAGGTCGCGGCGGACGACGATCAGGTGCAGCTCCTTGTCGTGCGTCAGCTGGTAGTGGGTCAGCGGCCCGCCGTCCGGGCGGTGGACCGCGAACTCCAGCCGGCCCGGTTCGCCCGCGCGCAGCGCGCTGCGGGTCATCCGCAGCAGGTAGCCGCCCTCGGACGCCGACAGGCCGGTCGGCGGCCGCGCCGCGGCCTCTGCCTGGTGCGCGTCGCCGTGCGCCCCGGCGGGCGACGCGTCGCCGTGCCCGGCTTCGACCCGGCCGATCGGGCCCACGGCCGCGCCGATGCCGGTGGCCGCGGCGAAGACCGCGACCAGGCCGAGCGCGTAGCCGCCGATGGTGGTGAGGGTGTTCATCGTTCGCTCCTGGTGGACCGCCGGCGGGCTTACCCGTCGACGAGCTGGTAGCCGGCTTCCTCGACCGCGCCGCGCACCGCGCCGGCGTCCACGCCGTCCGCGGTGACGGTCAGCCGGCCGGTCGTCAGGTCGACGTCGACGTCGGTGACGCCGTCTATCGCCTGGACCTCCTCGGTCACGGACGAGACGCAGTGTCCGCAGGTCATGCCGGCGACGGTGTAGGTCTGCGTGGTCATCAGCTGCTCCTTCGTGAGTGGGTGTGGGTTACCGATAGGACTTGGTGTCAGCTGCGGACGAGCCGCGCGATGGCGTCGGAGGCTTCCTTGAGCTTGGCGTCCTGCTCGGCGCCGCCGGCTCGCGCCGCGTCAACGACGCAGTGCGACATGTGCTCGTCGAGCAGCCCGAGCGCGACGGCCTGCAGTGCCTTCGTGGCGGCCGAGACCTGGGTGAGGATGTCGATGCAGTACTTGTCGTCCTCGACCATCCTGGTGATCCCGCGGACCTGGCCCTCGACGCGGCGCAGCCGCTTCAGGTGGTCGGCCTTGGTGTCGCTGTAGCCGGGCATCGCGCCGCCTTCCGCTCGTCGTTGCCGCTACCATACCCCCCTACGGTATCTGGGACAACGGCGTACCGCCCGGATCTGTTCCCGTGGGTCAGCTGCGGATCGCTGCCAGGGTCGCCGCCAGCCCATCGCGCAACGCCGTCCGGGGCTGCCACCCGGCAGCCCGGGCGGCGCTGACGTCGAGCACGATGCGGTCGAGCTCGCCCCTGCGCGCCGGCGCGAACGCCGGCTGGTCGGGACAGCCGGCGAGCTCGGCCAGCGCCGTGTGCAGCTCGCGGACCGTGGTGCCGACGCCCGAGCCGACGTTCAGCCGGCGCCCCGACCCGAACGACGGCGCGAGCGCTCGGACGAACGCGTCGACGACGTCGTCGACGAACACGTAGTCCCGCGTCGACGTGCCGTCGCCGTAGATGGTGCCCGGCCGGCCGACCAGCAGCGCCGCCGCGAAGATCGCCACGACGCCCGCCTCGCCGTGCGGGTCCTGCCGGGGTCCGTAGACGTTGCCGAGCGCCAGGCTGGTGAAGTCCAGGCCGTGCAGCCGCCGGTAGGTGCCGAGGTAGACCTCGCCGCTCACCTTGCTGGCGGCGTACGGCGACTCGGGCGCCGGCCGGGCCCGTTCGCTGACCGGCAGCCGGGCCGGCGTTCCGTAGATCGAGCCGCCGGAGGAGGCGAAGACGACCTTGCGCGCTCCGGCGCGGACGGCGGCCTCGGCGACGTTGACGGTCCCGATCACGTTGAGGCGCGCGTCCAGCAGCGGCTGAGCGACGCTGACCCGGACGTCCATCTGCGCGGCGAGGTGGCAGACGACCTCGGGCCGAGCGGACTGTACGACGTCGGTCAGGTCGTCGGCGGTCATGTCGTGGCGGACGAAGGTGAAGCCGCCGCCGCCCGTCGCCGCGCGCGCGTCCGCCAGGTTGCCCATCGAGCCGGTCGAGAGGTCGTCGAGCGCGACGACGTCATGGCGCTCGGCGAGCAGCCGGTCGACCAGCGTCGAGCCGATGAACCCGGCTCCGCCCGTGACGAGGACCCGCATCGGGCGTCAGTCGACCCGGTACTCGACCTGGCTGATCTCGATCCGGACCGTCCGCAGCCGGGCCAGCACCTTCAGCTTGAGCTCGCCGGGGGCGGAGTCGCACCCGCACTTGCGGGCCACCAGCGCTTTGATCTCCTGCTCGACGCCGAACTGGCGCAGGCACGGCGAGCACTCGTCGAGGTGCTGCCGGATCGCCGCGCACTGCGCGTCGTCGGACATCTCGCCGTCGAGGTAGAGGTAGACCTGCTCGAGGACGTCGCGACAGTCGGTGTCGTGGTGGTCGCCGCAGCTCATCAGCCCACTCCATCGGTGACGTCGCCGGCGCGGACGAGTCCGCGCTCCTCGGCATAGGAGTACAGGGAGTTCTTCAGCGCCTTGCGCCCCCGGTGCAGCCGCGACATCACAGTGCCGATCGGGGTCCCCATGATCTCGGCGATCTCCTTGTAGGAGAAGCCCTCGACGTCGGCGTAGTAGACCGCCATCCGGAAGTCGTCGGGCAGCGCCTGCAGCGCTTCCTTGACGTCGCTGTCCGGCAGGTGGTCGAGCGCCTCCGACTCGGCCGAGCGCAGGCCGGTCGACATGTGCGACTCGGCGCGCGCCATCTCCCAGTCCTCGAGCTGCTCCGCGCCGGTCTGCTGCGGCTCGCGCTGGCGCTTGCGGTAGGTGTTGATGAACGTGTTGGTGAGGATCCGGTAGAGCCACGCCTTGAGGTTGGTGCCCTCCTGGAACTGGTGGAACGCCGCGAACGCCTTGACGAACGTCTCCTGCACCAGGTCCTCGGCGTCGGCGGGGTTGCGCGTCATCCGCAGCGCGGCCGAGTACAGCTGGTCCAGGAACGGCAACGCGGTCTGCTCGAACCGGGCGCTGCGCTGCTCGAGGGTCTCCTCGACCGTCCTCACCTCCGGTGCCCCCGGCGCTCGCCTCGCGATGCGCGTGGGCGCCGAGGATACGCGCTCCCCCGCCGGCGGCGCGATGCGGGCGACCGGTCGGGTGCGGCTACGGCGGTCACGCGGCGGCAGCGTCCGCACCATGCCCAGGGTCTCCGTCCGCGGTCGGTTCGTGACGTCAGAGTCATGCCGGTCACAGTTCGGAACGAACCGCACCCGTCCCGGCATTCCCCCGGCCGTCCGGACGGCCGCGGCGGCTAGACTGGGCCGGACTTCGACACCAGGGGAAGGGACGGCTGTGGGCGACTTCCACCCGGCGACGGAGGAGTACCTCGAGACCATCTGGGAGCTCGAGGAGTCCGGCATCACGCCGATGCGGGCACGGATCGTCGAGCGGCTCGGTGTCTCGGCGCCCGCCGTCTCGGAGACCGTTGCGCGACTCGAGCGCGAGGGCTACCTCACCCTCGACAAGGACCGCCGGATGAACCTCACCGAGACCGGGCGCAGCTACGCCCGCTCGATGGTCCGCCGGCACCGGCTCGCCGAGCGGCTGCTCGTCGACGTGCTGCACGTGCCGTGGCACCAGGTGCACGAGGAGGCCTGCCGGCTCGAGCACGCGATCAGCGAGAGCCTCGAGCAGCATCTGGTGAAGCTGCTCGGCGACCCTGGCTGCTGCCCCCACGGCAACCCGATCCCGGGCTCGGCCAACATGCCGGCGCCGATCGACCTGGTGAAGCTCTCCGAGGCAAAGGTCGGCGCCGCGGCGGTCATCGTGCGGATCGACGAGGCACTGGAGACGCGCGTCGACGGGCTGATCCTGCTGGAGGACAACGCGCTCTTCCCCGGTGCGCGCGTGGTGCTCGACGCGGCCGACGCGTCCGGTGTGACGATCACGATGGCCGGTCGCGCGGTCCGGCTCCCGGACTGGGTCGCCAGCTACGTGCTCGTCGACAGCCCGGCGGCGGCGGCGTAGCACTCCGCGGTCGCGCCGCGCTTCGGCGTCGGGTTGAGCCGGCGCGGTCCGTTACGCCGGACCCGCCGACCTGACGCGGGCGAGCACCCAGTCCGCAACGACGTCGGCGGCCTCGGCGGCGCACTCGCTGCTCGACCGGCCGTCGGCCCGCCGGGCCGTGAACGAGTGGTCCGCGCCGGTGACCTCGTGGACGGTGACCGGCAGATCGCCCGCGGCGGACCGGACCTCGTCCGGCGTACCGAACGCGTCACGGGTGCCCTGCACGACGAGCACCGGGCAGCCGGCGTCGAGCTCGCCGGCGCGGCTGCGGCCCGGCCGGCGGGGCGGCACGAGCGGAAACCCCAGCGCGACCACGCCGACCGCGCCGAGCGGTTCGGCGACGCGGCATCCGACGCGGGCGCCGCTGCTCTTGCCGCCGAGCACCAGCGCGACGCCGGGGACGGCCCCTCTCGCCCAGCGGGCCACCTCGGTCATCACCCGGTCGAGGACCGGCGCCGGATCGGGCATCCGCCGCCCGGCCACCCGGTAAGGCTGCTCGACCAGCCCGACCGCGACGTCGCTCGCCACCAGTCGGTCCCGTCCCGCGACGAGCACGGGAGCAGCCGCGCCGCCGCCGGCTGAGTGCCCGAGCAGCACCAGACCGTGCGGAGAACAGGGTGCGCTGAGGTGAACCAAAGCGGGTCCGCCAGACGTCTCCACCGTGTGCACCGCGAGTTTCGAAACCCCGGCTCCGGAAAGACACACGCCATGCCGCCTCTCACTTCGGCTCTCACGGTGCTGCGCGGCGCAGACTTCACCGGCGCGACGGACTACGCCGCGTTCTACGAAGGGGTAGCCCGGACGCAGCTGCGCGAGTGGCTCCCGCGAGAGCGGTCGCTGATCCTGGACGTGAGCGGCCCGGACGCACGGTACGCCGTCGAGGCGGCGGCGGCGGGGCACCGGGTGATCCACGTGACACAGCAGCCCGGTAAGCTCGCGCCCGGAGTCCAGCAGGTCGTCGCGGACCCGTGCGACGTGAGCTGGGTGCGGCTGGGGAGCCTGGACGCGGTATTGGCGGATGGCGGGTCGATGTCGTCCTGCCTGGCCGCTGAGGACACCGTCGCGCGCATCGGCCGGGCGCTGCGGCCCGGCGGCCGGCTGATGATGTGCGTCGACTCGCTGGTGCTCGGGCTGGCCCGGCTGGCCGCGCAGCAGCGCTGGGCCGAGCTGGCTGACGTCCCGGCCGCGGACGTCGTGCTCGTGCCGACCGAGGACGGCCGGATCACCAGGTGCTTCTGGCCGGACGAGCTGTGCGGCGTCCTTGACGAGGACGGCTTCGACGTGGAGTGGATCCGTCCGCGGACCGTGCTGTCCCCCGAGGCGGTGGAGCGGGCGCTCGCCGGCGGCGGCGACGCGCTCGGCGTGCTGATCAGCACCGAGGTGCTCCTCGAGCGGGAGCGCGCCGGCGAGTCGATCGGCTACCACCTGGTCGTGTCGGCCGTCCGTCGGTAGCTGTCCGCCTGCTACACCGCGCGCACGCGGATCTCGCCGACCCACACCGAGCGCATCGCGCGGCGTTCGTCAGGGGTGGTCGCGCCCCAGACGCCGTCGCACTCGCCGCTGTCGAGCGCCGCCGCGAGGCACGGTGCCTGCACGGGACAGACCCGGCACACGTGCACCGCCGGCTCCGGGTCCTCGGCGGCGTTCGGGAAGAACAGCTCAGGGTCGTGGCGCAGGCAGAGGCCCTCGCTGCGCCACTGCGCCACCGGGACCCGGTGCTGCGCGGCTGCGCGGAACCTGGGGTCGCGGCGTACCCGCCGGGCCTGCTCGGGGGCGACTGCCGCGCGGCTCATCGGGCCACCTCCAGCGCCTGCTGGCAGGACAGGCAGCGGGCCGCCTCGGGGCGGGCGTCGAGCCGCTCCTCGAGCAGGTCCTCACCGCAGTCCACGCACTTGCCGAAGCTGCCGTCGTCGATCCGCGCCAGTGCCGCGTCGACCTCGGCCAGCTGCTGCTCGACGACGAGGCGGAGGGCGTCCTCGCTCTCGGCCTGGGCCAGCTCGGAGGCCACGTCGGCCGGGTGCTGGTCCAGCGAGCTGAGCTCGCCGAACTCCTTCGCCTCGATGCCGCCGAGCTGTGACTGCGAGTCGGTCAGCTGGGCGCGGGTCGCCTCGAGCCGCTTGCGGGCGGTATCGATGTCCACGGTGCCCCTTCAGGGTCTGGTGCGGCCAGCCGTGTGGCACACGGGGCTGGTGGTTCGCTGTCTACCGGCCCCGAGTCGATCCGACAAGGCCGGGCAAGCCGCGATCTTGGGGCATACCATGACATCGCGGGCACGAGATCGCCTCATCACGCGCTCTGGCCCCACCGCGCTGCTCGGGCACGTGCGAGTCGCGGCTCAGAAGGGCAGCCTGAGCTGCTCCTCGGTGGCGGCCGGATCGACCGCCTCGGCGAGGTCGGGCCCCTCGTTGCGGACGTCGTTCACCCGGGTGCCGACCTGCACCGCGAAGAGCGAAGTCGCCGGCACAGCGCGGAGCAGCGCGTGCGCGGCCGGGCCGTCGGTGGCGTCGGTGTCCAGCCAGTCGGACCAGGCGGTCGGCGGCAGCACAACTGGCATCCGGTGATGCAGCCAGGCGACCGGGCCGGCCGACGCGGTGGTGACGATCGTGCAGCTGAGCAGCACGCCGGTTGGTCCGCCGTGCCACGCCTCCCACAGCCCGGCGAACGCGAGCGGGCCGCCGGCTTCCGCACGGATGAGGTGCGGCCGGCGGGCGTCGCCCGGTGCCCACTCGTAGTAGCCGTCGGCCGGGACGATGCAGCGCCGCCGCGCGAGCGGGACACGGAACGCCGGCCGCTCGGCGAGCGTCTCCAGCCGCGCGTTGATCATCTTCGTGCCGATCCCGGGGTCGGGCGCCCAGGACGGCACGAGCCCCCACCGCATCGCCTCGACCGTCCGGCTGCGGTCGCGGGCGACGACCACGGGAACCACGCAGGTCGGCGCCACGTTGAACCGCGGCTGCAGCCCCTCGGTGTCCCCCGGGGCAGCCGCGAAGTGCGACGTCAGCAGGTCGACCGGCGTGGCCGACATGTACCTACCGCACACGGCGCTCCTCAGCCTCCGTCACCGGCTCACGATGAAGGCGACGCTCTGCGGTGCGAGGTCCGCGCCATGTAGCGCACGCAGCGTCGGGGCGCCTCTGTCCAGCGGCGCTGTCGTCATCGGCGCAGCGTACGTCAGCGCCGGGTGAAGCCGACGAGCCGGTGAGCCGTACGGCGGACGGCGGGGAGCCGTCGCGCCAGGCCGTACGCAGCCGGCCACAGCGGAGAAAGCTTGAGCGCGAAGCTGCGCTCGGTGTCTAGGGAGTTGACGTCGGTGCGCGTGACTGCCCAGCGCCCGGCGCCGTCGTGAACGGCGAAGGAGACGGCGTATCCGGCGTCGCGGACCGCCGCATGCGCTGCGGCGTCGTACACGCCCCGCGGGTAGGCGAACGACCGCGGCGTCGTGCCCAGCAGGTCGGCGAGCTCGGTGCGGGAGTCCACGACATGGCGCCCCAGCTCGGCGGAGTCCATCCCGACCATGTCGGCGTGGTCCCAGCCGTGGACACCGACCTCGATGCCGTACGCCGACGCCTCGCGCAGCAGGTCCGCATTCATGATCGGCTCGGCCGGCATCTCCGGCATCCACGCGCTCGTGCCGCCGAGGCGGCCGGGCGGGATGAAGAGCACGGCCGGCACCCCGCGTCGCCGCAGCACCGGAGCGGCGAGCTCGATCGTCGAGGGATAGCCGTCGTCGATGGTCAGCAGGTACGACCGGGCGGGCCACCTGCCCCGCTCGAGCCCGGCGAGGTAGCCGTCGAGGTCCAGTGCTGTCCACCCGCGGGCCGCGAGCGAGTTGAGCTGCTGCCGCAGCGCATCCTCGCGGACGAACAGGTTGTGCGGGTCCTGCGCAGGCGTCCGGTTACCGAAGCCGTGGTACATCAAGACCCTCGCCGTGCTCGCCACCGCTGCTCCCGCCGTCGCCACTCACGTCTGCCGCACGTAGTGTCCTCGCCGTGTCTCACCACATCCTGCACGTCAGCCAGCCGACCGACGCGGGGGTGGCGCGGTGCGTCGCAGACTTCGCGGCCGCGCAGCAGGCGAGCGGGCTCGCGGTGACCGTCGCGTGCCCGGCCGACGGCCCGCTCGCCGCGGAGCTGTCGGCGCTCGGCATCCAGGTGCGCGAGTGGGCCGCGACACGGTCACCCGGACCGGGCGTCGCCGCGGAGGGCCGCGCGCTCGGCCGACTGGTCGCGGGCGTCGGCCCCGACCTCGTGCACCTGCACTCGGCGAAGGCGGGCTTGTCCGGTCGGCTGGCGCTGCGCGGGCGGGTGCCGACAGTCTTCCAGCCGCACGCCTGGTCGTTCGACGCGGTCGACGGCCCCCTCGCCGTGGCCGCGCTGCGCTGGGAGCGCGCGGCGGCGGCGCACTGGACCCACGCCCTCGTGTGCGTCAGTCAGGCGGAACGCGAGCGCGGCGAGCAGCGCCGCATCCGCGCGCCGTACCGCGTCGTGCCCAACGGCGTTGACCTGCAGCAGCTGACCGTCGCCACCCCCGAAGACCGGGCCGCGGCGCGCCGCCGGCTCGGCTACGACGACGAGCCACTCGCCGCCTGCGTCGGGAGGCTGTCGCGGCAGAAAGGCCAGGACGTGCTGCTCGAGGCGTGGCCGACAGTGCTGTCCGCCGTACCGGACGCCCGGCTCGTGCTGGTGGGCGACGGTCCGGACGCGGCGGTGCTCGCGGCCCGCGGCGCGCCCGCTGTCGAGCTGGTCGGCCGCCGCGACGACGTGCCCGACTGGCTGGCTGCCGCCGACGTCGTCGTGGTGCCCTCCCGCTGGGAGGGGATGGCGCTGGTGCCACTCGAGGCGCTGGCCCGAGGGCGCAGCGTCGTCGCGAGTGACGTCACCGGCGTGCGGGAGTGCGTACCGGCGGGCTGCGGCGCGGTGGTGCCGCCGGATGACGCCCGGGAGCTCGCCACCGCGGTGGCGGCGCGACTTGCCGACCGCCGCCTCGCCGATCGCGAGGGAGCCGCCGGACGCACCCACGTCGAGCGGGCGCACGACCTGGCCGTCACGACAACGCGCCTGGCGCAGGTGTACGCCGACGTGATCGCGGGCGTCAGGTCGCACCATAGCTTCCGTACGGGCGGTGGCGCTCGCGAAAACGGTTGAGCACGACGCCCAGCACCCGCGCGTCCAGTGCCTCCAGGATGAGCGACGCCTCGGCCACCGACTGGACGAGTACCCCGGTCGCAGCCACGAGTAGGACACCGTCTGCCTGCGTCGCGAGGGTCCGTGCGTCATCACCGGCGAGCAGCGGCGGGCAGTCGACGATCACCACGCCGTACAGCGCTCGCGCCTCGGCGAGCACCTCGGCGCACCGGCGGGCCAGCAGGTCTCCGGCGTCTGGGTCGACCGTCGTCGTCAGCACGGACATCCGCGCAACCGGCCCCGGCCGCACCGCGGTGCGCAGCGTCGACTTCCCGCGCAGCACCTCCGCCAGTCCGGGCGACGCGCCGAGCCCGAGGTATCGGTGGATCCCCGGCCGGCGCAGGTCGGCGTCGATGAGCAGGACATCGGTCTCCAGCCGGGCGACAGCGGCTGCGTACGCCGACGCGATCGTCGACTTCCCCTCCCCCGGCTGTGAGGACGTCACCGCGAGGACGTGCAGCGGGCGCTGGCGCGACTCCTGCTCCAGGTAGGTGCGCAGCGACCGGATGGTGGCGCCCACCGCGGGGTCGGCGAGCGCTTCCGCGGGGCGGCCGCGCAGCGCGCGGGCCGGCGGCACCCGGCCGAGGACGGCGAGCCCGGTGGCCTCGACCACGTCGCGCGGCACCCGCACCCGCGGCCGGCCGCGCTCCGCCAGCATCGCCGCGCTGGCCGCGGCGAGGACCGCGAGGACGATGCCGGCGAGCTCGTACAGCCGCCGCGGCGGTCCGGCGGGGGTGCGCGTGATCTGCCCGGGCGCGACCAGCTGGCCCTCCAGCAGGCGGTCCTGCCCGGAGAAGGCGACGGTCTCGGCGGCGAGCGCGTTGACGGCGCGGGCCGCCCGCTCGGACGTGGGCAGCTGGACCGAGATGGTCAGGTTGGACGTCTCGCTCGCGAGGTTGGCGTCGACGGCGTGGAAGAGGTCCTCCGGCCGCTCGTCGATCGTCGGCGCCACCTTGAGCACTGTCGCCCGCGCCGTGGCGTAGACGACGTACTTCGGCACGACGTACCGCATCGCCTCCGAGCCGTTGTCGACGTTCGGCCGCGGCGCGAAGGAGATGACCGCGCTCGCGCCGTACGACGCGGGCAGCGACTCGGCGTAGTAGGTGACGCCAGCGATCATCGGCACGGCGACGAGCAGCGCGAGCGGCCAACGGCGCCGCAGCGCGTCGAGGATGTTGGGCAGTCCGCTGCCGCCCTGGGCCACGAGGTTCCTCCGCTCACCGGTGATCCTTGCGTGCACCCTAGTGCTGCGCGGCAGCGCCCGCCGTGCAGCGCGCCAGATGCGTTCGCCGAGCCGCCGGATGATCTACGCGGAGTAACCCGATCGGGTGAATCATCGACGTTTTGTCCGGTTATGACGTATTGCCTTCCTCAAGGGGTCACACACGGTGACCGATCCAGTGGCATGACCTTCTCCTTTCGCCCACTGCGCCTCGCGGCGCTGGTCCTCGTCGCGGCGCTGCTCGGCGCCGCCGCCTTCAGCCTCCCGTTCCGCTCGGCTGCCGCGGCGACCCCACCGCCCGCGTTCGGCGCCCAGTTCCACGGCATGTGGAGCAGCTACACCGACGTTCAGCGCACCGTCGTCCTGGACCAGCTCAAGGCCAGCGGTGCCACCTGGGTCCGCGTGGACGTGTCCTGGGCGATGGTGCAGCCGAACCCGCCGTCGTACCCGAACTCCGGCTACGACCTGAACTGGGGCGTGCCTAAGGTGGACCGGGTGCTGCAGATGGTGACCGCGCGCGGGCTGAAGCCGCTGGTCACCTTCTGGCTGACGCCTGGGTGGGCCAACGGCAACGCCGGTGAGCGGACGCTGCCGACCAACGTCGCCGACTACGCGAACGCGGCCCGCTGGATGGCGGCCCGGCACGCGGGCACCGTCCCGGCCTGGGAGGTCTGGAACGAGCCGAACCTGCCTAGCTTCATGACCGGCGCGGACCCGGTTGCCTACACGCGGCTGCTGCGCGCCGCCTACCCCGCGATCAAGGCCGGCAACAGCGCCGCCAACGTCGTCTTCGGCGGCCCCGCGCACAACGACGACACGTGGATCGGCAGGGCGTACGCGGCGGGCGCCCAGGGCCACTTCGACACCATGTCGACCCACCCGTACATGGGCGTGGCCGACCAGGCGCCTGAGACGCCCGACGACGGCACGAAGTGGACGCTGACGCACGTGTCCGCCGTACGCCGACTGATGGACGCGAACGGCGACGCCGGCAAGAAGGTCTGGTTCACCGAGTTCGGCTGGTCGTCGCACGGCAACACCGGGCTCGACCTGTCCTGCGGCTGCAACAACTGGACACGCGGCGTCAGCGAGGCAACCCAGGGGGACTACCTGGTGCGGACGCTCAAGCTGATCCAGGCGCACTACCCCTACGTCACCCACGCCTTCTGGTACGCCGACCGCAACCGGGTGCAGCCGACCGACGGCGACTGGGGTGATCTGCACAACGCCAACTACGGCCTGCTGTACCAGGACCTCACGCCGAAGCCGGTCTACACGAAGGTCAAGGCCCACCTGCTCTCCGTGGTCCCGGCGCCGACGACGAGCCCCGTGCCGACCGTCAGCCCGACATCGACCCCCAGCCCTGCGCCGACCGTCAGCCCGAGCCCGTCGCCCAGCCCGATCCCGACCAAGTCCAAGGGACCGAGGTGGCGCAAGGGCGCGGTGATCGCGGCTGAGATCGGCGTCGCCGTCAAGCTCCTGCGCTGACCCGGGGCCCCGCCGGCCGACGTCCGCGGGACACGGCGGCGACCGCCGAGTCGATCTCGCGTACGCAGACCAGCACGAGGCCGTAGCCGAACCAGACGAACAAGAAGATGGTCGGGTTGCGCATGGTGAAGTCCACCAGCCCCTGGCCGACGAACGCGAACATTCCCGCACCGATGCCGAGCACGAGCGCCGCGTCCGGCCCCGATAGCACCCGGCGGGCGCGCGCCATCCGCAGCGCCACCGAGGCTGCGAGCCCGACGACCAGCGCAGCGGCGGGCAGCCCGAGCTCGGCGGCGACCGTGAGCAGGACGTTGTGCGCGTGGTAGGGGCGAACGTTCTGCGACGCGGAGGCCGACCGCACGGCGACGCGCGGGAAGTTGCCCGGCCCCTGCCCGGTGAGCGGGTCGAGGCGGATCTGCCGGAACGCCTCGCGGTATATCGCCGGCCGGTCATCGTACGGATTGGCCGCGGGGTCGACGATCGTCCCCAGCCGCGCGCTGACCACGTCGACCTGCGGGCTGCTCGGCCGGAATACCCCGAACGCCGCCGCGGCTAGCACGATCGGCACGCCGGCCAGCAGCAGCCCGCGCCGCGCCTGCGGCAGCACGGCGATGAGGAGCAGCCCGGCGAGGACGGTGCCGATCCACGCGCCCCGCGACAACGTGAGGCCGAGCGCGGCTAGCGAGATCAGCACGGTGGCCGCCGCGCCGAGCCGCTCGCGGCGGGAACGAGCGCCGAGCACCACACCGAGCGAGACCATCAGCAGCACCGCGCTGAACGTGCCTAGCTCGTTGGGCTGCCGGAACAGCCCGACCGCCCGGTTCTGGACCACCCCGCCCCCGTACGACGCCCGCAGCTCCGACGCGCTGCTCAGACTGGTCGCACACATGACAGCGCCGACCGCCATCAGCAGGTGCACCAGCCGTCGCAGATCACCCAGCCCGCGGCACGCCGCGACGGTGGCCAGCGCGAGGCAGAGCCCGATCGCCAGGCTGACGACGGTCCTGTAGGCGAGCGCGGTGTCGGGGGCGCTCGGCGTCGCTGCGAAGGCGAGCACCACCAGCACGGCGGCCCAGGTCACCGTAGGCGGCCACGGCAGCGGTGCCGAGCCGGAGGCCAGCCGGTGCAGCGTGAGCAGCCCGGCCGTCCCGAGGGCGACCACCTGGACGACTTGCAGCGGGCCGAGCTCGATGAGCCCGGCCGGCAGTGACACGACCCACAGCGCCACCGCCACCAGCGGCCGGTCGAGTGCCCACAGGGTGACACCCGCCGCGAGCGGGACGCCGACCATCAACACCGGCCCGGCGGATTCGAACCTGCTGCTGGCTGCGGTCACCAGCAGCCCGGCGGCGAACGACGCGAGCGCGACACCAGCCGCGGCCGCCACCATCAACGCGAACCTGCGGGGCCGCTCCGGCCGGTCCCGACGACGACGAAGCGGGCTGTGTCGGCCGTGGTCGAACGGCAGGACGGTCGTCACGTTCGCAGCAGCCCGGAGACGCAGCCGTACGCCTTTGCCAGGTCCTTGGTCGCGACGGTCACCGGTACGGCGGCAGCCACTAGCACCGGCCGTGGCCGCCGCCCCGCCCGCACCATCGGCAGCGACAGGTAGGCCGCCGCGCCCAGCAGGGCGGC
>DASQMY010000006.1:0-18872 GCA_035645255.1 Mycobacteriales bacterium | reverse complement strand
GCGAGCCGTGGCTGGCGATCGATCCCAAGCCCTATGTCGGCGACCGCGCCTACGATCCCGTGCAGCACCTGCTCAACTGCCGCGAGCGCCTCGGCGCCGACCCGGTCGCACTGACCGACGGGATGGCTGCGCGCTGTGGAGTCGACGCAGCGCGGCTCCGCCTATGGGTCTTCGCCAGGTGCGTGCAGGAGTCGCTCGACGACCCCGATCTGTACGACGTCGCCCGGCAGATCGCGCCGTAGGGGCCGCGACGCCCGGGGACATACGTCCGCCGAGTGATCGGGTCGGGCGCCGATCGGATCGCGATGCCGGTCCGACCCACGCCCAACCTGATCGTTCTCGGGCTAGCTGCGGATCTGATCACTGGCGGAGGGCTACCCGCATCCGGCGGTTGGCCTTGCCCTTGCTCTCGACCTTGACGATCTCGATGTCGCCGATGTGCCGGGTCGAGGCGACATGGGTGCCGCCGTCCGCCTGCGCGTCGAGCCCGACGATGTCGACGATCCGCACCTCGGTAAGCTCGGGCGGCAGCAGGTTGGTCGCCGTACGGATGATGTCTGGGATCTCGAACGCCGCCTCGCGCGGCAGCACCTTGACGTCGATCCGCCGGTCGGCCGCGACCTCCACCGCGCACTGCTCCGCCATCCGCTCGCGGAAGCCGTCAGGGATCTCCGGCAGGTTGAAGTCGAGCCGGCCGGAGAGCGGCTCCATGTTGCCGCCGGTGACCAGCGCGCCGAACTCCCGCCACACGACGCCGGCGAGCAGGTGGAGCGCGGAGTGCGTCCGCATCAGCGCCGAACGCCGCTCGTCCTCGATCGCGCCCTGCACCGCGGCGCCCACCGTCGGCACCGGGTCGCCGTCGGCGAGCTGCAGTACCAGGTCATCGCCCTTGTGTACGCCGACGACGCGGGCCTGGACGCCGCCCCAGAGCAGCACGCCGTGGTCCGGCGGCTGACCGCCGCCACCCGGGTAGAACGCCGACCGGTCGAGGACGACGCCGCCTTCGCTCGCGTCCAGGACGGTCGCCTGCCAGTCGCGCAGCGTCGCGTCGGCCAGCTCGAGCCGGTGCGTGCGCCCGTGGATGTCGGATGCCATACGCGACCCTACGACGGCGGGCTAGGTCGCCGACAGGTCCGCGGTGGCCCACAACCCGCCGCCGGCCGCCACCAGGCGCATCTCCACGATGTCGCGCGCCCGCACCGGCATGACCTTGCCGTAGGAACCGACCCCGTCGCGTACCGAGAACGTCTGGATCGGCACCGTGCGGCCGTCGCGCAGCTGGGCATGGACGGTGTAGTCGCTGGTGACGCCGGGGGCGTTGACCGACACCAGGCACCACGACGTCGTGTCGTCGTGGACGCTGACCTCGCCGACCTGCCGGCCGTCCCGCCCGACGATGGCGGCAGTGCGCAGGTCGTCGCGGCCGGCCGGTGCGGTCTCCCGGCCCAGCACGGCCCCGAGCGACCCGGCGATCCCCGCGAGCGCGGCCGCTGCGGCGAGCACCCGCAACCGGGCCACTCGGGGCGTCTTGGGGCGCAGCAGCGCGACCGTCGCCTGCTCGAAGCCGGCCGGCGGCTCCGCCTCCGGTCCGGCGAGCAGCAGCGCGTCCGCCGTCCGGGAGAGCTCGTCGACGTAGCGGCGGCAGGCCGCGCACGAGGCGAGATGGACCAGCGCCCGCGCCCGGTCGGCGCCGTCGAGGACGCCGAGCGCGACGTCGGGCGCGACCTCGCGCAGCTCGGCACAGATCATCGCGCTCATGTCGCGCCCCGATCCGCGGCCATCGCCGAGTGCAGCCGTAGCAGCCCGGTGCGGATCCGCGTCTTGGCCGTACCCAGCGGGATGCCCTCGATGTCGCCGACCTCACGCGCCGTCCGGCCCATGTAGGCCGCGAGCAGGACCGCGCGGCGCTGCTCCACCGGCAGCAGCGCCAGCTCGGCACGCAGCCGGTCGGTCTCCTCGGACAGCACGGCTAGGGCGTCCGGCCGCGGCTCGGCCGACGGCATCTGCAGCGCAAGGATCGAGTCCGGGTCGATCGGCTGCGGTCGCCTCACCCGCAGCGCCTCGATCGCGGCGTTCCGGGTGATCGCCAGCAGCCACGTCACGACGGGGCCACGGCGGGCGTCGTACGCCGCCGCGTGCCGCCACGCGCGCACGAACGCCTCCTGCGCGACGTCCTGAGCCGCGCCGGCGTCGCCGAGGATCCCGTAGGCCAGGCCGTAGACGCGGTGCTGGAACCGCCGGACGAACGCGACGGCAGCCTCTTCGTCGCCGGCGCCGAGGCCGGCCAGCAGCGCGTCATCAGGAGGGGACCACACAGCGGAACTACGGCGCGGCGGCGACATTGGATTGCGGCATCCGTCAAGGTAGCGACTGCGGGCCACGCGGCGGGCGCGTTCGGCGCCCGCTGGCCGGGGTACGCCCCGTCGGGAAGCCGGT
Source organism: Mycobacteriales bacterium (assembly GCA_035645255.1). GTDB lineage: Bacteria > Actinomycetota > Actinomycetes > BP-191 > BP-191 > DASQMY01. Next base: position 16,436 of record DASQMY010000006.1, on the reverse strand, counting down.
CCGCCACCCCGAGGGAGCACCCGAAATGGCAGATGTCATCGTCCTTCGAGACGGCCCGCACGACGGCCGCACCGCGCCGGCCCGGGACGAGGTGACCCGGGTGTTCGTCCCGTCCGAGGCGCCCGGGATGCTCGACGTCTACGAGACGGACGGTGAGCAGGAGGAGCACCCCGACGAGGGGGTGCGCACCGTCTTCCGGTTCGTCGAGATGATCCCGGCTGACCCAAGGTTCCCCGAGATCCTGCACCCGATCGACCTGCCGGACTGACCGCCCGTACGCCGACCGCCCCTGCCCCCTCCGTGACCGGCCGCCGTTCCGGCCACCCCAGACTCTGAGTTGGGCCCTGCATGTCAGGCCGCAGCTCCGAAATGCAAGGGTGCGACTCTGGGGTTGTCGAGCACCCGCGGTTGACGACAGGTCCTGCCTCGGTGTTATAGTCAATTTGACTAGAACGTGAGGGAGAGCTCCGGATGCGGACGACAGCGGACCCGACCGGCCGGCGCGAGCGGTCCGGCATGCTGACCGACCGCTACGAGCTCACCATGCTCTCGGCGTTCGTCGAGGACCGCAGCGTCGACCACCCGGCCGTCTTCGAGTGCTTCGCCCGCCGCCTGCCGCGCGGCCGGCGGTACGGCGTCGTCGCCGGTCTCGGCCGGCTGGCCGGACTGATCAAGGACTTCGGGTACGACGACGCCGAGGTCGACTGGCTGCTCGAGGTCGGCGCGATCACCGCGAGGTGCGCGGACTACCTGCGCGGGTTCCGGTTCCGCGGCGACGTGCGCGCCTATCGGGAGGGCGAGATCTACTTCCCGGGCAGCCCGGTCCTGACGGTGGTCGGCTCGCTCGGCGAGTGCATCGTGCTCGAGACGCTGGTCCTGTCGGTGCTCAACCACGACTCCGCGATCGCGTCCGCCGCGGCCCGGATGGTGGTCGCCGCGGAGGGCCGGCCGCTGGTGGAGATGGGCAGCCGGCGCACCCACGAGGACGCGGCAGTCGCGGCCGCGCGCGCGGCCTACCTCGCCGGGTTCGCGTCGACCAGCAACCTCGCCGCCGGCTACCGCTACGGCATCCCCACCGTCGGTACGGCGGCGCACGCGTTCACGCTCGCCCACCGGGACGAGCGGGCGGCGTTCGCCAGCCAGGTCGCCGCCCACGGAGCCGGCACGACGCTGCTCGTCGACACCTACGACATCGCGCAGGGCATCCGCACCGCGGTCGAGGTCGCCGGTACCGAGCTCGGCGCGATCCGGATCGACTCCGGCGACCTCGGCGAGGAGTCGCGCAAGGCGCGGGTGCTCCTCGACCAGCTCGGTGCGGTCGAGACGCGGATCCTGGTGACGAGCGACCTCGACGAGTACGTCATCGCCGCGCTGGTCGACGCGCCGATCGACGGCTACGGCGTGGGCACGCGCGTCGCGACCGGGTCGGGTCACCCCACCGCCGGCATGGTCTACAAGCTGGTCGCGATCGGCGACTCGCCGTACCCCGGCACCCCGATGCGCTCCGTCGCGAAGACCGCCGCGGGCAAGGCCAGTGCTGGCGGGCTGAAGACCGCCTACCGCCGAGTCGACGCGAACGGCGTCGCCGTGGAGGAGGTCGTTGTGGTCCAGGGCGAGGAGCCGGGCGCCGGGCGGCCGCTGCAGGCGGCGGTCTTCCGAGCCGGGTCGCTCGTCGACCAGCCCGACCTCGCCGCCGTACGCCGGCACCACGAGTCCGCGCGCGCCGAGCTGCCACCGGCCGCGCTGGCCATCGCCGAGGGCGACGCCGCCCTCGTCGCCACACCGAGAGAGGCAACGACATGACCGAGACCCGGCGCGCGCTGCTAGTCGTCGACGTGCAGAACGACTTCTGCGAGGGCGGCAGCCTGCCGGTCACCGGCGGAGCGCAGGCGGCCGCGGACATCACCGCGCATCTCGCGCAGTCGGCCGGGCGCTACGCCACGGTCGTCGCGTCGCGGGACTGGCACGACGCCGACGCCACCAACGACGGCCACTTCGCCGCGGCCGGCGCCGCTCCCGACTATGCCGCGACCTGGCCGGTGCACTGCGTCGCCGGCACCACCGGGGCCGACTACCACCCGGCCCTCGACGTCTCGGGCGTCGAGCACCACATCCGCAAGGGGCAGGGCCGTCCGGCGTACTCGATGTTCGAGGGCGTCGACGACGCTGGCACTCCGCTCTCGGACCTGCTGCAGTCGCTCCGCATCGACGAGGTCGACGTCGTCGGCATCGCGTCGGACTACTGCGTGCGGCAGACCGCGCTCTCCGCGGTGGAGCAGGGACTGCGCGTCCGGGTGCTGACCGACCTCTGCGCGGGCGTCGCGCCCGACACGACCGACGAGGCGTACGCCGAGCTGCGCGCCCTCGGCGCGGACGTGACGACCGCGGCCGACCGATGAACGACACCCGGGTGTCGAAGTTCATCTCGCTCGTGCTGCGGCACGACCCGGGCCGGTTCGGCGTCGAGCTGGACGCCGGCGGCTGGACCGGCGTCGCCGACCTGCTGACCGCACTCGACCGGCACGGTACGACGCTGACCCGCGCCGACCTCGAGCGGGTCGTCGCGCAGGACGCCAAGGGTCGCTACGACCTCTCCGGCGACCGGATCCGCGCCAACCAGGGGCACAGCGTCCCGGTCGAGCTGGGCCTGGTCGCCGTCGAGCCGCCGCCGGTGCTGTGGCACGGGACGGCGAAGCGGTTCGTCGCGTCGATCCTGCGCGAGGGGATCAACCGCGGCGCCCGGCACCACGTGCACCTGTCCGGCGATCCGGCGACCGCCGTCGCCGTCGGGTCGCGCCGCGGCGAGCACGCCGTGCTCACGGTCGACGCCGCCGCCATGCACGCCGACGGCATCGACTTCTACCGCTCCGCCAACGGCGTCTGGCTGACCGAGACCGTACCGGCCCGCTACGTGACCGCCCCTCCGGAGGCAGCAGCATGCTGATCGACTGGCTCAACAGCGCCGCGTTCAACTCCTTCGGCGCGCCGACGACGTGGGCCGAGGTGCTCGGCTTCGCGGCCGGCGCGGCGACGGTCTACCTCGTCGCCCGCCAGGTCGTCTGGAACTGGCCGGTCGGAATCCTCAACGCCGTCCTGTGGATCGTGCTGTTCGCGACCGCCGGGCTCTTCGCCGACTCGGCGCTGCAGGTCGTCTACATCGCGCTGGGCCTGTGGGGCTGGTGGCAGTGGCTGCACGGCGGTCGCGACCGGACGCCGCTGCCGGTCTCCCGAACGACGCGGCGGCAGTGGCGGTGGCTCGCGGTCGCCGGTGTCGTCGGCACGGTCGCGATGACCGTCTTCCTCGACCGGCTGACCAGCTCGACCGTCCCGCTCCCCGACGCGGTGACGACCGTGCTGTCCCTCCTCGCCACATGGGGCCAGTGCAAGAAGAAGCTGGAGTCGTGGCTGCTCTGGATGACGGCCGACGTCATCTACGTGCCGCTCTACCAGTACAAGTCGCTGACGCTGACGGCGATCCTCTACGTCGGGTTCTTCGTGCTCTGCGTGCTCGGCTTCGTCGGCTGGCGCCGCGACCTCGCGACCGGTGACCGCAGCGAGCCGCTCACCCTGCCGCAGCGGGTGGCGACGTGACCGGCTTCGCGCACGGGCTGGTGATCGGCAAGTTCTACCCGCCGCACGCCGGCCACGAGCACCTGGTGCGCATCGCGGCAGCGGGCGCCCGCCGCGTCACGGTCGTCGTCATGTCGTCGGCGGCCGACTCGATCCCGCTGGCCGAGCGGGTCCGCTGGATGCGGGCGATCCATGCCGACGGGGGCAACGTCCACGTCACCGGGCTGCCCTGCGACATCCCGTTCGACCTCGGCGACCGGACGGTGTGGGCGGCTCAGGTCGCCGGCATGCGGGCCGCCGTCCAGCAGGTGACGAGCGAGCCGCTCGACGCGGTCTTCACCAGCGAGGAGTACGGCGACGAGCTGGCGGCCAGGCTCGGGGCGACCCACGTCTGCGTCGATCCGCAGCGGGTCGCCGTACCGGTGTCCGCAACCGCGTGCCGGGCCGACCTGGCCGGGCTGTGGGACCGGCTGCACCCGGTGGTCCGTGCCGGGCTCGCCGTGCGCATCGTGGTCGTCGGTGCCGAGTCGACCGGCACGACGACACTGAGCCGGGCGCTCGCCGAGCACTACCGGGCGCGCGGCGGTGTGTGGGCCCGCACCGGCTGGGTGCACGAGCACGGCCGCGACTACACCGTCACGAAGTGGGACGAGCAGATCGCCGCGGCACGGGCGGCCGGTCGCGCGGCGCCCGGCATGGACGAGCTGGTGTGGACGGCCGACGACTTCGCGGTCATCGCCACCCGGCAGACCGAGCTGGAGGACGCCGCGGCGGCTGCCGGCTCGCCGGTGCTGGTGTGCGACACCGACGCGTTCGCCACCTCGGTCTGGGAGCGCCGCTACCTCGGCGCCGACACCGGCGCCGCTGCGGCCTCACCGCTGCCCCGCCGCGACGTCTACCTGCTGACCGACCACGTCGACGTGCCGTTCGTGCAGGACGGGATCCGCGACGGGGAGCACATCCGGGTCGACATGACCGGCTGGTTCGTCACCGCACTCACCCGCGCCGGCCACTCGTGGGTGCTGCTCACCGGGACGCGCGAGGAGCGGCTGCGCCTCGCCGTCCGGGTGACCGACCTGGCCCTGGAGCGGCGGGCGCGGTTCACCGGGCCGCATACGCCGCACGACGGAAAGGTCCTCGCATGAACGACGTCGCCGCCGACCGGCCTGGTGAGCAGGAGTTCCTCGCCGGCTACTCGCCGGCCGGGCATCCGCCATTCGCGGTCACCGTCGACCTGGCGGTCTTCACCATCCGCGACGGCGTGCTGTCGGTGCTGCTCGTCGAGCGCGGCGACCATCCCTACAGGGGGTTCTGGGCGCTGCCCGGCGGCTTCGTCAACATCGACGAGGACGTGGAGACCGCGGCGTGGCGCGAGCTGCGCGAGGAGACCGGCGTCGACCGGTTCCCCGGGCACCTCGAGCAGCTGCGCACCTACGGCGACCCGGCACGCGACCCGCGGATGCGCGTCGTGTCGGTCGCCCACGTCGCGATGGCACCCAACCTGCCCGACCCGAGACCCGGGTCGGACGCGGCCAACGCGCGGTGGTGGGCGGTCGACGACCTCGGCATCAGCGCCGGCCCGGCCGACCGGCCGGACCCGGACACGCCGAGCCTCGCCTTCGACCACCGGCTGGTGCTCAGCGACGCGGTCGACCGGATCAGGTCCAAGCTCGAGTACACGACGCTGGCCACTCAGTTCGTCGACGAGCCGTTCAGCCTGGCCGAGCTCCGCCGCGTCTACCAGGCGGTCTGGGGCACGGCGCCCGACCTCGGCAACTTCCGCCGCAAGGTGCTGTCCACCGAGGGCTTCGTCACCGCGACCACCGAGCGGTCCGGCATCGCCGCGGCCGGTGAGTCCGGCGGCCGGCCCCCGCTGCTGTACCGGCGCGGGTCGGCGACCCTGCTGCACCCGGCGATGCTCCGGCCGGGCCGCGAGAACGACGACTGACCGGGCCGGTCAGGCCGGCCGCGGTGACGGGACGATCTCGTCGAGCGCAGCCAGGTCGTCCTCGTCCGGCGACCACAGCCCCGCCTCGGCGTTGGCCCGCACCTGGTCCGGCGACGTCGCGCCGGCGATGACCGACGACACCATCGGCTGCGCGGCGAGACCGCCGATCGCGACGTGCAGCAGCGTGATGTAACGCTTGGCGGCGTACGCCTCGAGCTGCTCGACCCTCGTCAGCCGCTCGTCGGTGAGCTGCGCGGCCGCGCGGTCCGGGTTGTTGGCCAGCCGCGTCCCCGCCGGCAGCGGCGCACCACGGCTGAACTTGCCGGTCAGCAGGCCCTGCGCGAGCGGGAAGAACGGCAGCACGCCGACGCCGTACACCTCGCAGGCCGGCACCAGGTCGGCCTCCACCTCCCGGTCGAGCAGGCTGTACTTGTTCTGCGCGGACACGAACCGGGTGTGCCCGCGGTCGCGGGCCATCCAGTCGGCGTCCGCCACCTGCCAGCCGGCGAAGTTGGACGACCCGATGTAGCGCACCTTGCCCTCGCGCACGAGGTCGTCCAGGACCGACAGGGTCTCGTCGATCGGCGTGTGCGGGTCCGGCTCGTGCAGCTGGTAGAGGTCGAGGTAGTCGGTCTGCAGACGGGTCAGCGACGCCTCCACCGCCCGGCGGACGTAGTGCCGCGAACCCCCGCGCTGATAAGGGGAGTCGCCGGTTGGCATGCCGAACTTCGACGCGAGCACCACCTGGTCGCGCCGCCCCTTGAGCGCCTCGCCGATGATCGTCTCGCTGGCGCCGTCCTTGCCGTAGATGTCGGCGGTGTCGAAGAAGCTGACGCCGGCGTCGAGGGCCGCGTCGATGACCGCGAACGACGCGTCGCGGTCGGTCCGGGTGCCGAAGTTGTTGCAGCCGAGGCCGACCACCGGCACCTGCAGCCCAGAGTCGCCGAGCCGGCGGTAGCGCATGTCAGTCATTGGGCGACCCTAGACCGCGACGACCGCGGTACGCCGACGCAAGCGCCGCGACGTCGGCCGGCGGGATGGCGACCGCGCCGCCCAGCGCGCGCGCTCCCCACTGGATGTGCGCGCTGCGCTCGACCACGACGGCCTGGTGCAGCGCGTCGCCGGGGTCGGCGCCCACGGTCACCATGCCGTGGCTCGCCAGCAGCGCACTCCCCACCTCCCCCAGCACCGCGACCGCGTGGTCGCCCAGCTCCCGGGTGCCGCTGCGGGCGTAGTCCGCGCACTCGACCGGCCCGCCGACGTACAGCGCGAACTCGTCGATCTCGACCGGTATCGGCAGCCGAGCGCAGGCGAACATCGTCGCGAAGACCGGATGGCTGTGGATCACCGAGCCGACCTCGGGGAACGCGCGGTAGCACGCCGCGTGCAGCGCCCACTCCGACGACGCGGTCAGGCGGCCGTCGACGACCGACCCGGTCAGGTCGAGGACGACCAGGTCGTCCTCGGTCATGGCGGCATAGGGCAACGAGCTCGGCGAGATCAGGAAACGCTCGTCGGCGAGCCGGACCGACAGGTTGCCCGCGGTCCCGGCGGCCAGCCCGCCGGGCACCATCTCACGCGCCGCCGCCAGCAGCGCTTCCGGCGGCGAGAGGGTCACGGTCAACGTCCCGTCCGAGCTCGCGCTCGTCGTGGCGGTCGGCACCGGCCGGTTCGGCAGGGCGGTGCGAGACTAGCGCGCATGGCCGACCGCGCGGGCGAGCTGTTCCGGTTCCACCAGGCACCTGGCGCCGGCCGGTCCCAGCGCCGATTGACCGGTGACCGTATTGGGCGCGGTTCACCGGCCCGTCGAGCGTGCAGATCTCGCGAAGTCGGTCACCAGTCAGCCGGCGGGCGACGCGAGCCAGTCCGCGAGGAGCGTCGACGCGATGGAGATCGACGTCGGCCGGCGGGCCGCGCCCGACTCGAACGCCGCGGCGAGCTCCGCGCGGCTCCACCAGCGCGCGTCCTCGAGCTCCGCCGGGTCGATGACCGGCGGCACGCCGGCTGCAGTCGCGAAGAAGCCGAGCATCAACGAACCGGGGAACGGCCACGGCTGCGACGAGTGGTAGCGGACCTCGTCGACGACGACGCCCGACTCCTCGTGCACCTCGCGCGCGACCGCCATCTCGAGCGTCTCGCCCGGCTCGACGAAGCCGGCCAGCGCCGACCAGCTGTCCTCCGGCCAGCCGACGCCGCGGCCGAGCAGCACCCGGTCGCGCTCGTCGACGACCAGCATGATGACCGCCGGGTCGGTACGCGGGAAGTGCTCGGCGCCGCAACCGGAGCATCGGCGCAGATGTCCGGCCCAGTCGCTGACCGTCTCGTCGCCGCACCGCCCGCACCACCGGTGCGTGCGGTGCCAGTGCGCCATCGCGCTGCCGTAGGCGAGCAGCGCCGCGTCCTGCCGGCTCGCGTCGGCGAGCACACCGCGCAGCGGCGAGACGACTGCGTCGGCGTCGATCGCTGTCGCGTCCGCCACCTCGGCGGCGTACACCGGGCCGTGCTCGTCGAGGCCGAGCAGCACCAGCTCGAGACCGGTCGCGGCGGACGGGTGCACGGTCGCGGCGGCCAGCGACCCCCGGCGTACGACGAGCACTCCGCTGTCGGTGCACAGCACGACGCGCGCGGCCGGACTCGCCAGCTGCTCGGCGAGCCAGGCGGCGTCCTTGCGGCGGCCGGACACGCGGTCCAGCTGCACGCGGTCGAGGCTGTGCTTGATGGGCTCGCTCCGCTTCGCCGGGGGCTCGCCGCCCTTCGGCTCGACGGTACTGGCTGGCTGTACTACTAGCCGAGCTTCGAGGACGCCGTGTCGGTCGCCTTGGCCGCGCTGCGGGTCGCCTTCTTGGCGCTGGTCGCCGCGCCCTTCGCCTGCCGGGTCGCCGCCTTCGCCGACGCGACGGCGTTCTGCGTGCTCCGCTGGCGCCGCACCGAGGTGACCAGGTCGTGGCCGCGGGCGGCGAGCGCGCCGTAGTACTTGTCCGCCTGCTTGGTCAGCTTGGTGGTCACCGTGACGGCCTCGCCGCTCAGCTCCCTGACGTACGACGGCACGCGCGTCGGCAGCGTCACGACGCGCGGCGCGGCGGCGCGGACGTGGGCGACCTGGGCGAGTGCTTCCTTCTGCAGCCCGCGCGCCTTCTCGACGGTGACGTCGACTGCGCCGACGTAGGCGTAGAGCGGCTTGCGAGCGGTGGTGGTCCTGGTCATGCGGTGCCTCCTTGTAGCAGTCGGCCGGGGTCAGCCGGCCGACGTCGGGGTGGGGCCGGATCCGTCGGACTTGGCCCGACGGGCAGCCGTGCTCTTGGTACGTCGAGCGGCCGCCTTGGCGGTCCTGGCCGTCGTGCTGGCCGACCGCTGGGCCGCGGCGCCGGACGGCGTCGCCGCCTTGGCGGCTGCCCGCGGACGCCGCGTCGGTTTGCGGGCCTGCACTGCGGTGGTGGCCGCCTCGACGGCAGCCGTCTCGGCCTTCGCGTCGTTCTCCTTGCGGAACGACTCGTAGACCTCCAGCAGCACCTGCTTCTGCCGCTCGCTCAGCGCCGGGTCACGGACGACGGCACCGAGCACGTCGGTGTGGCCCTCGCGCGCCTCGAGGATGCCGGCCTGCACGTAGAGCGCCTCGGCCGATATCCGCAGCGCCTTCGCGATCTGCTGCAGGATCTCGGCGCTCGGCTTGCGCAGCCCGCGCTCGATCTGGCTCAGATACGGGTTGGAGACGCCGGCCAGCCGAGCGAGCTGGCGCAGCGAGATCTGGGCGCCGTTGCGCTGCTCACGGATGTACTCGCCGAGCTCGCGGACGTGCAGCTGAGCCATCGTCGCGCTCCCTCCCGTCGGCCGAATCAAGGCGATCGGACCTGTGCACGACGTTACCGACCGAGTGCTAGCAATTGCAAGCGCTGTTGCTAGCAGTGCCTCGTAGCGGACGCGCGCGGCGCTCCTGCGTACGCTGCCCCCGTGACCAAGTGCACGGTCGTCCTCGTCGACGACACCGCCGAGGTGCGCATGCTCGTCCGGACGCAGCTGCGGCTGGCCGGGTCGTTCACCGTGGTCGCCGAGGGCACGAACGGCGACGACGCGCTGCGGCTGGCGCGCGAGCACCAGCCCGACATACTCCTCCTCGACGTCTCGATGCCGGGCACGGACGGACTGGCCGCGCTCCCCGCGATCGTCGCTGCGACCCCCGCGACGCGCGTCGTCGTCTACTCCGGGTTCGAGGAGCCGGCCCTCGCAGCTCGCGCCGTGGAGCTCGGCGCGGCGGCCTTCATCCCCAAGTCACGCCCGGTGGCCGAGCTGCCTGACCAGCTGCTCACGCTGCTCGGCGTCGTGCCGGTCGAGCAGCCGGCCGGGCCGGAGCGGCCGGCGCCGGTCACCGAGGACGGCTGGCAGGCCGACGGCGTCCTCGCGCGGCACTCCGACCACTTCCCGCTGATCTTCGAGCAGGCGACGATCGGCATGGCGACGATGACGCTGACCGGCCGCGTGGTGCGCGCCAACGCGTCACTCGGCAGATTCGTGGCACGGTCGCCCGAGCAGCTGGTCGGCGTGATGTTCGAGGACCTGCTCCCGGCGCAGCACCGCGGCGACTTCCAGCGGATGATCGAGTCGGTCTCGTCGCGCGCTGCCCCCGCCGGGCGCCTGGAGCACCAGCTGGACGCAGCCGGCAGCTCCCTCGACGCGCTCTCGACCGTCGCCCGGATCGAGGACGCCAGCCACCAGCCGCTCTACCTGCTGCTGCAGGTGCACGACATGAGCAGCCAGCGACGGGCCGAGGAGGCGCTGCGGCTCAGCGAGGAGCGCTTCCGCGTCCTCGTCGAGGGCGTCCGCGACTACGGCGTGTTCATGCTCGACCCGACCGGCCATATCGCGAGCTGGAACACCGGTGCCGAGCGGATCAAGGGCTACACCGCCGAGGAGATCGTCGGCCGGCACTTCCGGACCTTCTACACCAAGGAGGCGCAGGACGACCGTCACCCCGAGCGCGAGCTCGAGATCGCCAAGGCGACCGGGCGCTACGAGGAGGAGGGCTGGCGGGTCCGCAAGGACGGCACGCAGTTCTACGCCAACGTCGTCATCTCGGCACTGCACCAGGACGGCGAGCTCGTCGGGTTCGCGAAGGTCACGCGCGACATCACCGAACGGCAGCGGATGGTCGACGCCCGCGAGCAGGCGACGAGAGCCGCCGAGCTGCTCGCCGTGATCGCGCACGAGCTGCGCTCGCCCGTCGGCATCATCGTCGGGTCGGCGCAGCTGCTGTCGCGACACTGGGCGGCGCTCGCTGAGTCCGAGCGGGCCGGCATGCTGGCCTCGCTGGAGTCGAGCGGCGGGCAGATCACCCGGCTGGTCGAGGACCTGCTCACCGCCTCGCGCCTGGAGGCTGGTGCACTGCTGACCCAGCCGCAGGATCTCGCCGTACGGCCGGTGCTGCAGACGGTCGCCGAGACCGCCCGCCGGCCCCGCAGCCCGGGGCAACCAGCACCACCGATCGACGTCGACTGCCCCGACGACGTCGTGATGTACGCCGATGCCGCGCGCGTCACCCAGATGGTCGCCAACTACGTGAGCAACGCGCTCCGGTACGGCGTCCCGCCGGTCCGCCTCAGCGCTCGGCAGCTCGACGGCTGGGCGGAGATCGCGGTTCGCGACGAGGGCGCCGAGCTGCCCGAGGAGCTGGCGTCGTCGCTGTTCAGCAAGTTCCCGGCGCACCGCGACACCCGCGGCATCGGGCTCGGCCTCTTCATCGTCCGCGAGCTCGCGCGGGCGCACGGCGGCGACGCCGGGTTCACCCGCGACGCGGGCGGCAACGTCTTCTGGCTCCGGCTGCCGGCCGATGCGTCGATCCTCTGGTCAGACAGCGCTCGCCGACGGCACCAGGAGGTCGGCCCAGACGCGCTTGCGACCAGGCGGGACTGACTCCACACCCCACGCGGAGCTGAGCGCCGACACGAGGAGCAGCCCGCGGCCGTGCTCGTCGCCGGCTGTCGACTCGCGGATGTCCGGGCTGCCGCTGCCGCGGTCCTCGGCCTCGATGCGCAGGCGAGCACCGGTCCGGAACAACCGGAAGTCGCACTCGCTGCGGCCATGGGTGACCGCGTTGGTCACCAGCTCGGTCGCCACGAGCAGCGCCGGCTCCATCACCTGCTCGCAGTCCCACTCGACGCACTTCTCCCGCACGATCCGGCGGGCGGCCGACGAGCTGCGGGGGTCCTCGGCGAGCCGCACGGCGAACCGGAACCGGAAGGCGCTCGACGCCACCTCCGCGAGCAGCGCGACGAGCAGCTCCACGTCGTTGTCCTTGCGGACGTACGCCTCCACCTGGCCGCGCAGCTCGTGCGCGTCGCTCAGCTCCGTGCCGCTGAACACGACCACGCCGGTGCGCGCCGAAGCGGTCCGCAGGCGGGAGATCACCTCTGCGCCCGGCAGGTCCGGGAGCCCCAGGTCGAGCACGACCACGTCCGGCTGGAGCCGGGCCACCGCCTCGATCGCGCTGGCGCCGTCGTCGGCCTCGGCGACGACGTCGAACCCGCCGTGGGCGCGGAGGGCGACACGGACCAGCGCCCGGTAGTCGGCGATGTCGTCAACGAGCACCACCCGGATCGCCATGATCCGGACCTTACCCACGGCCGCGCCGGTGGCCAGCCGCCTCGCTGGCACCGCGCCGATTCCCGGGGGCTGGGCGGGGTCGGCCGGTTCCCGCGGGCGGGGCGGGGTCGGGTCAGGGGAGCAGCTGCTCCGGGAACTCCACGACCCGGACCTCGCCGACCCGCTCGCCACCGCCGAGCACGACCGGCCGCGACAGCTCGTCCAGCGCCGCGGAGTCGCCGACCGCGCCCAGTCGTCGGAGCGCCGCGATCAGCACCGGCATCCGCGCCCGTCCCGCGCCGTCCTCGATCTTCAAGGCGACGGCCGCGCCGTCCGCCGTCGCGGCGGCGTAGACGCCCTCGGCACCGTCCTTGGCGACCAGCCCCGGTACGGCGGTCATCACGCGCGTGACGTCCCGGCTGGTCCCACCCACCAGCTCGGGGTGGGTCCGCATGGCCGCCGCGACCCGCTGCTCGGCGGAGCCGTCGGGCGCGGTGACCAGCCGAGCGAACGCGCGCGCCAGCCCGACCAGCGACACGGCGAAGACCGGCGCGCCGCAGCCGTCGACGCCGGTCGCGGCGACCGGCTCCCCCACCAGGTCCTCGACGACCGTCCTGACGTGCTGCTGGAGCGGGTGGTCTGCGGTCAGGTAGCCCTGCGCGGGCCAGCCGGCGGCGGCGCACGCCGCCAGCATGCCCGCGTGCTTGCCCGAGCAGTTGTGGAAGATGCGCGACGGCTGGATGCCCCGCTCCGCGAGCGTGCGCATGACTGCCTCGTCCAGCGGCCAGTCCCGCGGGCAGCCGAGGTCGCTCTCGGCGACACCGGCGGTCGAGAGCAGGTCGCGGACGGCGTCGACATGCACCTGCTCGCCCGAGTGGCTCGCCGCGGTCAGCGCGACGTGCCGGTCGCTGAGCCCGAACTTCTCGTCGATGCCGGCCCGGAGGAAGGCGACCGCCTGCAGCGGTTTCAACGACGACCGGGGGAACGTCGGGTCGTCGGGCCGGCCGAGCGAGACGACGCGGTTGCCCGCGGCGCCGAGTGCCGCGATGGAGCCGTGGTGCCGGCTCTCGACGAACCCCGAGCGGAGGACCTCCGCGACCACTGTCACGCCGGCACGACCGACGTGGTTGATCGGGCGCCGATGGTGGTCATTCGCCGGGGGTGGCAAGCAGGTCGGCGACGTCGGCCTCGCCGTCACGGTAGCGCCGCGTCAGCTCGCCGCTGCACGCGTCGGCCACCTGGAACACCTGGTGCCGCTTGGCCGACAGCTCCTCCTCCTGGTTGCCCAGCGCCTCGAGGATCGTCTGCAGCTCGCCGTCGTCGAGCGCGCCGACATCGCTCAGGCCGACGTCGGCGACGAGCTGCTCGACGTAGCGCCGGTGCTCGTCGGCGCGGCTCGGCTCGACGGTCGCGTGCCTGCCCATGCCGTGCGCGGGCGCCCGGCCCTGGTCCGCGAGGATCGCCGGCAGGTCGTCGAGCAACGAGCCGGTGCCGTCGCCGGCGCGGCGGGCGAGCTCGGCGCGGATGATGTCCATCCGCCCCTGCACCAGCCGGCGGATGTAGGAGAGGTCAGTCTCCTCCTGGTTGGCCTCGTCCCGCATCGCGCGGAGCTCGGCCATCGACGCCGACGACACCCGGTCAAGATAGTCGGCGGCCAGCACCCGGTCGATCCGCCGGTTGCCTGTGGGCTGCGTGGACACGCGGTCAGCTCCTCTGCGCTCGGTCGTCGGCCCGGGCGGGGATGCCCAACAGGCTGCGTGCGTCCGCCGTGGACAACGGCGGTCGCTGCGCGAGCGTAGCGAGTGCAGCGGCCCTGGCAACGAGCTGTGCGTTGTCGCGGACCGGCTGACCCGCCGCGAAGGAGAGCGTGTCCTCCATGCCGACCCGCAGGTGGCCCCCGTGCGCCAGTGCGGCGAGCGCCACCGGGAGAGTGGTCCGGCCGACGCCCGTCGCCGAGAACGTGGCCCCGACCGGGAGCATGGTGACCGCGTGCGCGACCGCGGCCGCCGTACCCGGCATGCCGCCCGGGACGCCGCAGACGAGATCCACGTGGACGTGCCCGCCGGGCGGGGCGCCGTGCTTGTCGAGCAGCCGGGTGAGCGTCGCCAGGTGGCCGATGTCGAAGCACTCGAACTCGGGTACGACGGCGCGTTCCTGCATGCGCTCGTACAGCGCGACGATGAACCCCCATCGGTTGAGGAACACGTCGTCGCCGAAGTTGACGGTGCCGAGCGACAGGCTGGCGGCGTCCGGTCCGCAGTCGACGATCGCGAGACGCGCCTCCTCGGAGTCGCTGACCGCACCGCCCGTCGAGACCTGGACGACCAGGTCGGTGGCGTCCCGGACGGCGGACACCGCCTCCCGGTAGCGCCCGACGTCGATCGTCGACTCGGCCCCGGCGTCCCGGACGTGGACGTGGATCACCGCCGCGCCCTCTGCCTCGCACGTCTTCGCCGTGCCGACGAGCTCCTCGATGGAGACCGGCAGCCCCGGGGCGGCCGACTTGGCGGTCTCCGCGCCGGTGGGCGCGACGGTGATCAAGGTTCCGGCAGGCATGTCGTGATGGTGGCACGCTGGCCGGGTCGTTGTGCACCCCGGGCGCCCGGCGATCTGGACAAACCGCCCGGATTCGGCCTCCGCGACGGGCCGCCGCCGACGGCGCGCAGCCCGTCGGACCGGATTGCGCCATCCGGCTCAACACTTGCCGTCATCGTGCCGATGCTCAACCACACAGCGGGGTGGCCTGCTGGTCAGCGGCGAGACGAAACTCGGGAGGTGGTCGTGCTCAAGGGCGACCTTGCCACCACTCCGCTCGCCGCGATCCTCACGCAGCTCGCCGAGTCCGAAGCGCTCGGCTGTCTGCACATCGAGGCGCCGGACGGCGACGAGGCGCTGGTCTACGTCAAGACCGGGCGCGTCTACTCGATCTTCCTGCCCGGCCGCCGGCCGCAGCTGGCTGCCCGGCTGATCTCGTCCGGTGCGCTCGCGCCCGAGGCGCTCGAGGAGGCGCTCGAGGCGCAGGCGACGGAGCTGCAGGGCTGGCGGCTCGGTGAGCTGCTTGTGCACCTCGGCTTCGTCGACAAGGGAGTCGTCGAGGCGTTCGGCATGGAGCAGCTGAGGGACGGCTGCTTCGAGATGTCGCGCTGGGGCACCGGCAAGTGGAAGTTCCGCAAGAACGAGAAGACCCGCGAGGACGTCGCCGCGGCACTCATCGTGCCCGAGCTGCTCGACGAGGTGCTCCGGCGCCAGCTGGAGTGGTCGATCCTCATCGAGGTCATCGGCCGCGTCGACGCCGTACCCGTGCTGGGGGCCGGTGGCCTGGCGTGCGCGGAGATGGCGCTGAACCAGGACCAGTGGGCGCTGCTGTGCAAGGTCGACGGCGAGCGCAGCGTGCACCAGCTGGCGCGGGACTGCGGCTTCACCGACTTCGAGGCCGGTCAGACGGTCTCCGCCCTCGTCATGACCGGACTGCTCGAGATGGACGGTGCCGACGCGGACGACGGGGAGTCCGCGGCTGAGGCAGACCTCGACGGCGACGACACCGAGGCGGAGGAGTACGCCGACGACGAGCCGATCTCGATCGGCGCGGCCGCTGCGCGGCTGATGGCCGCCTTCGGCGTTGCGCCGGCCGAGACGAGCGTCGACACCGGCCCGGAGCCCGCTGCCGCCCCGCTCGGTCCGCTGGAGACAGCCGAGGTCGACGTCCCGGCCGAGCTCCCCGCGGACCCCTACCAGCCGTACGGCGAGCAGGACTGGGGCCTCGGCGACGACGACTCCGGCAGCGAGCTGTCGCGGCTGCTCGGCGGGCAGGGTGCCGACGACGCCGACGGCCCGGTCGCCGAGCCGGCCGCGGCCAGTGCCGACAGCAACGGCTACACGTCGTACGCGTTGCCGGACCCCGGCGGCTACGTCGGCGACCCCGTCACGGACGACGAGCTTCCCCGCTACTCCGTCGGCTTCGACAAGCCGTCCACGTTCGACGAGTCGCTGTCCCGGGTGTCCGAGGCCCTCAGCGCGCTGCTCGGCGCGCAGACCGAGGACTCTGACCACCAGCCGGACGAGGAGCCTTCGTACACCAGCACCCTCGTGCAGCCGGGCGAGCCCGAGGACGCGCACGAGCGGCGGGTGCGGGACGCGGCCGCCGCCGAGCTGGCCACGGCACAGGCCGAGATGGACGAGCAGCGTCGCCGCTTCGAGGACGCACGGCACCGCGCCGCCGCCGAGGCCGAGCAGGAGTCCGCACGGATCGCCGCAGCCGAAGACGCCGAGCGCGTCGCCGCCGAGGCCGAGGCGGCCCGCGCCGCCGCCGAGGAGGCCGCCCGGGTCGCCGCCGAGGAGGCTGCCC
>DASQMY010000005.1:0-2367 GCA_035645255.1 Mycobacteriales bacterium | reverse complement strand
GTCCCCGGTGTTGCGGACCTCGACCTCCTCACGGCGCTTGCGGTCCTCCTCGGCGTACTGCTCGGCGTCGCGCATCATCCGGTCGATGTCCTCACGCGGCAGGGCGGACCCGCCGGTGATGGTCATCGACTGCTCGCGGCCCGTGCCGAGGTCCTTGGCGCCCACGTGCACGATGCCGTTGGCGTCGATGTCGAACGTGACCTCGATCTGCGGCAGGCCGCGGGGTGCCGGCGGGAGGCCGGTCAGCTCGAACATGCCGAGCCGCTTGTTGTAAGCGGCCATCTCGCGCTCGCCCTGGTAGACCTGGATCTGCACGGACGGCTGGTTGTCGTCGGCCGTCGTGAAGATCTCCGAGCGCTTGGTCGGGATCGTGGTGTTGCGCTCGATCAGCTTGGTCATGATGCCGCCCTTGGTCTCGATGCCGAGGGACAGCGGGGTGACGTCGAGCAGCAGGACGTCCTTGACCTCGCCCTTGAGCACACCGGCCTGCAGGCTGGCGCCGACGGCGACGACCTCGTCCGGGTTGACGCCCTTGTTGGGCTCCTTGCCGCCGGTCAGGTCGCGCACCACGTCGACGACCGCGGGCATCCGGGTCGAGCCACCGACGAGGACGACGTGGTCGATCTTGTCGACGGAGATCCCGGCGTCCTTGATCGCCTGCTGGAACGGGCCCTTGACCCGGTCGAGCAGGTCGGCGGTCATCCGCTGGAACTCCGCGCGGGTCAGCTTCTGCTCGAGGTGCAGCGGGCCCTCGGCGCTCGCCGTGATGTAGGGCAGGTTGATGTGCGTCTCGGTCGAGCTGGACAGCTCGATCTTGGCCTTCTCCGCCGCCTCGCGGAGGCGCTGGAGCGCCATCTTGTCCTTGCTGAGGTCGATGCCGTGGCCGCCGCGGAACTCGCGCACCAGCCAGTCGACGACCCGCTGGTCCCAGTCGTCGCCGCCGAGGTGCGTGTCACCGGAGGTCGACTTGACCTCGACCACGCCCTCACCGATCTCCAGCAGGCTGACGTCGAACGTTCCGCCGCCGAGGTCGAAGACGAGGATCGTCTGGTCGTCGCCCTTGTCGAGCCCGTAGGCGAGCGCCGCCGCCGTCGGCTCGTTGACGATCCGCAGGACGTTGAGCCCGGCGATCTTGCCGGCCTCGGTCGTCGCCTGCCGCTCGGCGTCGCTGAAGTAGGCGGGGACGGTGATCACCGCGTCGGTGATCGTCTCGCCGAGGTAGGACTCGGCATCCCGCTTGAGCTTCTGCAGGATGAAGGCGCTGATCTGCTGCGGCGTGAAGTCCTTGCCGTCGAGGTTGGCCTTCCAGTCGGTGCCCATGTGCCGCTTCACCGAGCGGATCGTGCGGTCGATGTTGGTCACCGCCTGCCGCTTGGCGACCTCGCCGACGAGCACCTCGCCGTTCTTCGCGAACGCGACCACGCTGGGCGTCGTACGCGACCCCTCGGCGTTGGCGATGACGGTCGGGTCACCGCCTTCGAGTACGGCGACGACCGAGTTGGTCGTGCCGAGGTCGATTCCCACCGCTCGTGCCATGTTGATCACCTGAGCCTGTCTCGAGTTCCGGGTATTGAGTCGGTTACGCTCATGTTGCGGGGCTGACTGGAACAACGTCAAGCCGCCTTGAGCCATTCCGGCTCAAGTTTGTTCAGCAGTTCGGCTCAGTGGCGACATCGTCGCCCGATGCGCGATCGGGTGTCGCAACCGCCGTCGGCGAGTACGCTAGACATTCCGCTAGGCCGAATGCCGGCCGTCAGCACCCGGGAGAGGTCCGTTGCGAACTCCCCTCCACACACCGACGCGCAGGGCGCGCACCACGCGGGCCCGCGCCGGCGCCGGCGTCACGGTCGTGACGACGGTGGCGCTCGCCGCCTGCACGGCGGCGGCCGTCGTCGCCGCCGCCACCGGGCACGGCCCGCTGACGGTCCTGCTGACCGCGCTCGCCGTACCGCTCGTCGTGTCGGCGATCTGCGCGCTCCTGCTCGCGGTCGCGTTCAGCGGGCCGCGACGGGCCGGCGCCCCGGACGCGCGACCCGCGATAGCGCTTGCCCTCGTCGTCGTCGTCGCGACCGCCACGCTGCTCACCGACCCGTTCGGCGCCCCCGGACGGCCGGCACCCGGTTCAGCTCTCCGCCCGGCCCAGCGGACCGGCGCCACCACACCGACCGCCTCGACCTCGCCGGTCTCGCCGGGACCGGCCGGCGGTCCGGCCGCGCCGAGCCCCACGGTCGATCCCTCGGCGCCGGTGGCCGGCCCGGACACTCCCGGTCCCGGCACGGCGCCCCCCGCACCGGCGCCCGGTACGCCGACCGAGCCGTCAGCGGGCGGGCAGCCGGATCCGGCTGCGCCCGACGGTTCCGGCGCCGG
>DASQMY010000004.1:0-9009 GCA_035645255.1 Mycobacteriales bacterium | reverse complement strand
AACCCGCGCAGCGCTTAGCAGCTCGCCGTCCCCGCGGTGGTGGTGGCTGGCTACGACCAACATCACTGCGGGGACGGTCGCCCGTTACGGGTAGGCTTGGCGCACACCGAGGCGCGCTGTGAGCCGCGCCCGCATGCCTGTCCGGGAGAGCGTTCAATGGCGCAGAGCACCAAGTACGTCTACAGCTTCGACGAGGGCAACAGGGACCAGAAGGACCTGCTCGGCGGCAAGGGCGCCAACCTCGCGGAGATGACCCGCATCGGCCTGCCGGTGCCTCCCGGTTTCACCATCACGACCGAGGCGTGCAAGACCTACCTCAACGAGGGGTCCGAGCCGGCCGAGCTGCGTGAGCAGGTCACCGAGAAGCTCGCCAAGCTCGAGGAGCAGATGGGCCGCCGGCTGGGTGACGCGGGCGACCCGCTGCTCGTCAGCGTGCGCTCGGGCGCGAAGTTCTCGATGCCCGGGATGATGGACACCGTCCTCAACATCGGCCTCAACGACGAGAGCGTCGTCGGCCTCGCCAAGCAGTCCGGCAACGAGCGCTTCGCGTGGGACTCCTACCGGCGGCTGGTGCAGATGTTCGGCCGCACGGTCCTCGACGTCGACGGCGAGCACTTCGAGCACGCGATCGACGACATCAAGAGCGCCAAGGGGATCAAGAACGACCTGGAGATCGACACCGCCGGCCTCCAGCAGCTCGTCGAGACGTTCAAGAAGATCGTGAGTGAGCACGCCGGCCGCGACTTCCCGACCGACACCCGTGAGCAGCTCGACCTCGCGGTCCGCGCGGTGTTCGACTCGTGGAACGGCGACCGCGCCAAGCTCTACCGCCGCCAGGAGCGGATCCCGGCCGACCTCGGCACCGCCGTCAACGTGCAGGCGATGGTGTTCGGCAACCTCGGCATGGACTCCGGCACGGGCGTCGCGTTCACCCGCGACCCGGGCACTGGCGCGACCGGCACCTACGGCGACTACCTGGAGAACGCGCAGGGCGAGGACGTCGTCGCCGGCATCCGCAACACCCGGTCGCTGCAGGATCTCGAGCAGATCGACAAGCCGGCCTACGACGAGCTGACCGAGATCATGAAGACGCTGGAGGGCCACTACCGCGACCTGTGCGACATCGAGTTCACCGTCGAGCGCAACAAGCTCTGGATGCTGCAGACCCGCGTCGGCAAGCGCACCGCGGCCGCCGCGTTCATCATCGCGACGCAGCTCGTCGACGAAGGCGTCATCGACCTCGACGAGGCACTGCAACGGGTCACCGGCGCGCAGCTCGCGATGCTGATGTTCCCGCGCTTCGACGAGAAGTCGGCGGTGAAGCGGATCGGCAAGGGAATGAACGCCTCGCCCGGGGCCGCCGTCGGCGTCGCGGTCTTCGACAGCGACCGGGCCGAGGAGCGCGCCAAGACCGAGAACGTCATCCTGGTCCGCCGCGAGACCACGCCCGACGACCTCAACGGCATGATCGCCGCGCAGGGCATCCTGACCAGCCGCGGCGGCAAGACCTCGCACGCCGCGGTCGTCGCCCGCGGCATGGGCAAGACCTGCGTCTGCGGCGCGGAGGAGCTCGAGGTCGACCTGCAGGGCCGGCAGTTCACCGCCCCCGACGGCGTGGTCGTCAAGGAAGGCGACCTGATCTCCATCGACGGCACCTCCGGCGCGGTCTACCTCGGCGAGGTGGAGGTCGTGCCGAGCCCGGTCGTCCAGTACTTCGAGGGGACCATCTCGCCGGACGCCGACCCGCTCGTGGCCGCGGTGCACCGGCTGCTGACGCACGCCGACGAGCAGCGCCGGATGAAGGTGCGGGCCAACGCCGACACGCCGGAGGACGCCGAGCGCGCGCGTCGGTTCGGCGCGCAGGGCATCGGCCTGTGCCGCACCGAGCACATGTTCCTCGGCGAGCGGCGCAAGAACGTCGAGCGGCTGATCCTCGCCGACGACCCGACGGAGCAGGACGCGGCGCTGCAGGACCTGCTGCCGCTGCAGCGCGAGGACTTCATCGGCATCTTCACCGCGATGGACGGGCTGCCGGTCACCGTGCGCCTGCTCGACCCGCCGCTGCACGAGTTCCTGCCCTCGCTGGAGGAGCTCTCCGTCGAGGTGGCGGTCGCCGAGGCGACCGGCAAGGACGACGGCCTCGCCGACAAGCGCAAGCTGCTTGACGCCGTACGCCGGCTGCACGAGTCCAACCCGATGCTCGGCCTGCGCGGCGTGCGGCTCGGCCTCGTGGTGCCCGGTCTGTTCGCCCTGCAGGTGCGGGCGATCGCCGAGGCGGCGGCCGAGTGCCGCAAGCGCGGCGTCGACGCGGTCGTCGAGATCATGGTCCCGCTGGTCGGCGCGGTGCAGGAGCTCGAGGTCATCCGCGAGGAGTCCGAGGACATCCTGCGCACCGTGGCCGAGGAGACCGGCACCGACATCGACGCGATGATCGGGACAATGATCGAGCTGCCACGCGCGGCGCTGACCGCCGGGCAGATCGCCGAGGCCGCCGAGTTCTTCTCGTTCGGCACCAACGACCTGACCCAGACCACCTGGGGCTTCAGCCGTGATGACGTCGAGGCGAGCTTCTTCACCCGCTACCTCGACCTCGGCATCTTCGGCGTCAGCCCGTTCGAGACGCTCGACCGCGAGGGCGTCGGCCGGCTGGTCAGGATCGCGTGCGAGGAAGGCCGCAAGGCCCGCCCCGAGATCAAGCTCGGCATCTGCGGCGAGCACGGCGGCGACCCGGACTCCGTCCACTTCTGCCACGAGGTCGGCCTCGACTACGTGAGCTGCTCGCCGTTCCGCATCCCGGTCGCTCGACTGGAGGCCGGCCGTGCAGCGATCGGTTCCTCCGGCAGCGACACCCGCTGACCCGGCCCCGGTCCCGGGGCGCGTCCGCAGCCGGCTGCACACCCGGCTGCGCCGCGCGGTATTCGGGGTACTGCTGCTGCTGGTCGTCGCGCTGAGCGTGTTCGGCTACACGGCGGTGCGGGTCTGGCAGGTCGCGCGTGAGGACCACCGGGGCAAGGTCGACGCGATCGTCGTGCTCGGCGCGTCCCAGTTCGACGGCCGCCCGTCGCCGGTGTTCCAGGCGCGGCTGACGCACGCCAAGAAGCTGTACGACGCAGGTGTGGCGCCGCTGGTCATGACGCTCGGGGGCAAGGCAGTGGGCGACCGCTTCACCGAAGGTGACGCCGGCGCGCGCTGGCTCGCCGACAACGGTGTGCCGGCCAAGGCGATCAAGGCGGTCGGCGTCGGCCGGAACACCATCGCCAGCCTCGAGGCCGCCGTACCCGAGCTCGAGGACGCCGGCGTGGAGTCGGTGGTCATCGTCACCGACCCGTGGCACTCCCTGCGATCGCGCACGATCGCCGAGGACCTCGGCTTCGACGCCGCGACGTCACCGACCCGCACCGGCCCGGTGGTGCGGTCCCGCGCCACGCAGTTCCGCTACATCGTGCGCGAGACCGGCGGCTACCTCGCCTACCGCATCTTCGGCGACGTGCCGCACCGCAAGATCCCGGGCGCGGCGTGATCGACGACCCGGCCGCGGCGCGGCTCCGCCAGCTGCAGCTCATGTTCACGGCGGTCGTGGGCGGGCTGGTGATGTTCGGCGTGTTGCTGCCGCTCCTCGAGCTCGCGCCCAAGGGTGACGCGCTGCCGTTCGTCATCGCGGTCGTGCTGGTCGCGGTGGTTGCCGCCGCCGCCCGGTCGATCGCCTTCCGGCGAGTCGCCGTCGACGTGACCGGGTCGTCCGAGCAGGTGGCTGGCCGTATCGCGGGGGCGTTTGCGACCCGGATGTTCCTCGGCATCGCGCTCGGCGAGGCGCCGGGCATCGCCGGCTTCGCCATGGCGATCCTGACCGGCCGGCCCTGGGTCTACCTCGTGGGTGCGGCGCTCGCCCTGCCGCTGCTCGCGGCTGCGGCACCGACCGACAGCGCGGTCGCCCGGTTCGACCGGGAGCTGCAGCTGACCGGCTCCGCGATGACGACCCGCGAGGCGCTCGCGGCCGCGTCGCAGCCGCCGGCCGCCGGGGTGCCGCCGGCGTGAGCGGCTATGACGAGAGCTCGCTCGAGCGCTACGTCATCGAGCCGCCGAAGGCGACGACGACTGCCCGCCCGCCGTTCGGGCGCGACCGCGCCCGGGTGCTGCACTCAGCGGCGTTCCGCCGGCTCGCCGGCAAGACGCAGGTGGTCGGTGCCGGTGTCGCCGACTTCCCGCGGACCCGGCTGACCCATTCGCTGGAGTGCGCGCAGATCGGCCGCGAGCTGGCGCTGCAGCTCGGTGCCGACGCCGACCTCGTCGACGCGGCCTGCCTGGCCCACGACCTCGGCCACCCGCCGTTCGGGCACAACGGCGAGAACGCGCTCGATGTCGCCGCCGCGACGTGCGGCGGGTTCGAGGGCAACGCGCAGAGCCTGCGCGTCATCACCCGGCTCGAGGCCAAGACGGTTGCTGCCGACGGCCGGTCGGCCGGCCTCAACCTGACCCGCGGCGCGCTCGACGCGGCGACCAAGTACCCGTGGACGCGGGGCGAGAGCACGACCGGCAAGTACGGCGCCTACGACGACGACCTGCCGGTGTTCGACTGGCTTCGGGACGGCGCGCCGAGAAGCGCGCGGTGCCTGGAGGCGCAGATCATGGACTGGTCCGACGACGTCGCCTACTCGGTGCACGACTTCGAGGACGGCGTGCAGGCCGGACTGGTCCCGGTCGACCGGCTGGGTGACGACGACGCGGTGGCCGCGGTCGTGCACACCGCCTCGGCCCACTACTCCGCGGAGCCGCCGGACGTGCTGGCCGAGGCGTTCGCCGGGCTCCGCCGGCAGCCGTGGTGGCTGCAGTCGTTCGATGACGCGCACACCGACCACGTCCGGCTGAAGCGGACCACCAGCGAGCTCACCGCGCGGCTGTGCGCCGCGGCCGTTGCGGCGACCCGCGGCACGTGGGGCGACGGGCCGCTGACCCGCTACGGCGCGGAGCTCGTCGTGCCGGACGACACGCGCGCCGAGTGCGCAGTGCTCAAGGCGGTCACCCATCACTACGTCATGCAGCGGCCCGGCGCGGCCGAGCTCCAGCACGCCGAGCGCGCCCTGATGGCCGAGCTGGTGGCCGCGGTCGCGGCCGGTGCGCCGGACACCCTGGCGCGCGACCTCCGGTCGGCGTACGCCGAAGCGGCGACGCCCGGCGCTCGGCTGCGCGTCGTCATCGACCAGGTCGCCGGGCTCACCGACATCTCCGCACGGGCCTGGCACCTGCGGCTCTGCGGTCAGCCGACCTAGCGACGCCCGGTGTGGGTCGGCAGAACTGCCCTGCGTCCGTCCCGCCGCCCCAGCCACGATCCGGGCGTAGTTGGATGCTCCAACTACCGCTCCAGCCCAAAGATGGAGGGTCCAACTCTGGTCTCGGTGTGGCGGGCTGCCAGCCGGTGACCTCGGACGTGTCGCACCCGGCGCGTAGACTCACCGCTACCGCCAGGCGCCGCTTCCCCCGCCGTCCCAGCGAGGCTGCCGGCGGTCTCGACGTGGAGGGCTGGCGTGGCGGGGCGGATCAAGGACGACGACATCGCGCTGGTGCGGGAGCGCGCGACGATCGACGTCGTCGTAGGTGACTACCTCCAGCTGCGCAACGCCGGCGGCGGTGAGCTCAAGGGGCTCTGCCCGTTCCACGACGAGAAGTCGCCGTCATTCCACGTCGCGCCTGCCCGCGGTCTCTTCCATTGCCTTGCCGGTGAGACACGCGTGATCACCTGGGACGGCGTGCGCCCGATCGGCGAGCTCGCCGGCGGGACGCACCGGGTGATCGGCGGCGACGGCCGGTGGGTCGATGCACCGTTCCGGTCGTTCGGCGTTCAGCCGCTGATGCGGGTGGTATTCACGCGAAACCACCAGCGCAAGGTGATCCACGCGACCGCGGATCACCGCTGGTTAGTCCGGGCCGGTCGATCGCAAAGGCGTCGGCGCGAGGTGCTCACCCGCGACCTGAAGCCCGGCGATCGGATGGTCTCGACGCTTCCGCCGTCCCGTGTGCGGATGGCGCATCCGTCGCCGTTCGGTGTCGCGCACGGCTTCACGTTCGGCGACGGGACGCTCGGTGCTGAGGCGGCCCACGCTCTGCTCGACCCCGTAAAGGACGCAGAGCTGCTGCCGTACTTCGGCGCCTGCACCACGGACGATCGCGGTCACCAGCTGGTTGTGCGCCAGCTCCCGCGCTTCTTCAAGCGGTATCCCGACCTCAACGAGTCGACGCCGTACTTGGTGGGGTGGCTCGCCGGGCACCTCGCCGCGGACGGCCACGTCGCCAAGGACGGCACGGTGATGCTCAACTCGGCGACGCGCGAGCATCTGGAATTCGTGCGGCAGCTATGCCTTCGCCTAGGGATGGTGACGTACGGGGTCACCCATCAGATGCGCGCCGGCTTCCCCGGCCGCGAGCTCTCGGCGCTACACCGCGTCCACTTCGCCAACTCGACTCTGACCCCGGCCACGTTGGTGCTGCGGCAGCAGCGGACGCGCTTCGAAGCGGCAACCAAGAGTTTCGAGCGGCTCGGATGGGTGGTGGAGTCGGTCGAGCCGACCGAACGCGTCGAGGAGGTCTACTGCGCGACGGTGGCCGGGAGCCACGCCTTCGCCCTCGAGGACAACCTGCTGACCGGCAACTGCTTCGGGTGCGGCGAAGGCGGCGACGTCATCTCGTTCGTGCAGAAGATGGAGCACCTGACGTTCGCCGAGGCGGTCGAGCGGCTCGCCGCCAAGGCGGGCGTCGAGCTGCGCTACGAGCAGGGTGGGGCAGCGCCGCGGATGCAGGTGGGGCAGCGCACCCGGCTGGTCGAGGCCCACGTCGCCGCGCAGACGTTCTTCGCCGAGCAGCTGCACGAGGCGGGCGCCGAGCCGGCTCGGCAGTTCCTCGCCGAGCGCGGGTTCGACGAGGCGGCAGCGGGACAGTTCGGCGTCGGCTACTCGCCCAACAACTGGGACGCTCTGACCAGAGCGCTGGCAGCGAAGGGGTTCACCCGCGAGGAGCTGCTGACCGCCGGCTTGGTGTCCCAGGGGCAGCGCGGCGTCATCGACCGCTTCCGCGGCCGGCTGATGTTCCCGATCGCCGACATCACCGGCGACGTGGTCGGCTTCGGCGCGCGCAAGCTGCTCGACTCCGACCCGCAGGCCAAGTACCTCAACACCCCCGAGACGCCGATCTACAAGAAGAGCCACATCCTGTACGGCGTCGACCGCGCCAAGCGCGACATCGCCCGGCGGCACCAGGCCGTCGTCGTCGAGGGCTACACCGACGTGATGGCGTGCCACCTGGCCGGTGTGACGACTGCGGTCGCGAGCTGCGGCACCAGCTTCGGGCTGGACCACATCCAGATCCTGCGCCGGCTGCTGATGGACCAGGACGAGTTCCGCGGGGAAGTGATCTTCACCTTCGACGGCGACGCGGCCGGGCAGAAGGCAGCGATGCGCGCATTCGAGGAGGACGCCCGGTTCGTGACGCAGACCTTCGTCGCGGTGGAGTCGGCGGGCATGGACCCGTGCGAGCTGCGGCTCGCCAAGGGCGACGCCGCGGTCCGCGACCTGGTGGCCAGGCGCGTGCCGCTGTTCGAGTTCTACCTGCGCACGATCCTCGACCGCTACGACCTGGAGAAGCCCGAGGGGCGGGTGCAGGCGCTCGAGGCGGCCGCGCCGGTGGTCGCCGGGATCAAGGTGCACGCGCTCCGGCCCGAGTACGCGCGGCAGCTCGCCGGCTGGCTCGGCATGGACGTCGACGAGGTGATGCGGCGGGTCGGCGCCGACCAGACCGGTCGCGGTTCGCGGTCCAGCGCACCACCGGCCCGGCGCGAGCAGCCGCGGCGCCCGCCGGACGACGCCGCCCTGCGCGTCGAGCGCGAGACCGTGAAGGTGATCCTGCAGCGGCCGGCGCTCGCCGCGGCCGCCTGGGGCGACCTCGCGCCGGAGCTGTTCACCGACCCGGGCTACCGCGCCTGCCGGGACGTAGTGGATGCCGCCGGCGGGCCGAAGGACGCCGAGGACACGCCGGTGTTCCTGCAGCGGGTGCGCGAGGCCGCGCCCGACGACGCCGCGCGACGGCTGCTCACCGAGCTGGCGGTCGAGCCGCTGCGGTCGGCCGACGCCGCGCCCGACCGCTACGCCGCCGCCGTGCTCGCGCGGTTGCAGGAGCTGGGCGTCACCCGGCGGATCCAGGAGCTCAAGGGCCGGCTGCAGCGACTCAACCCCGAGCAGGCCGACGACTACAACCGGCTGTTCGGCGACCTCATCGCGCTGGAGGCGCGCAAGCACGCGCTCCGTGAGCAGGCGATCGGCGAGCTGTAGTGGCTGGCGTTCCGGTGCGGCTGACGTGGGCCGTCGAGCTGCTAGACGTGCGACCCGGCGACCGCGTCCTCGAGGTCGGGTGCGGCCGCGGTGCCGCCGCCGACCTGATCTGCCGCCGGCTGGACGGCGGCTCACTGCTGGCCGTCGACCGGTCGGCGAAGGCGATCGCGGCCGCCGAGAGCCGCAACACCGCGCACGTCGACGCCGGCACGGCCCGCTTCCGCGTCGCCGAGCTGACAGACCTCGACGCGGGCGAGGACGGCCCGTTCGCCAAAATCCTGGCGGTCAACGTCAACCTCTTCTGGGTCGGCGCCGCCGCAGCCGAGCTCGCACTCGTCGCCGCGCTCCTCGAGCCGGCCGGCCACCTCCGGCTCGTCTACGACCCGCCGACCGCCGACGGCGCCGCGCGGCTGCACGACCTGCTGAGCACGCACCTGGCGGACGCCGGATTCACGACAGAGTTCGCGACGGGTCCGCCCGAGGCGCCCACACTCCTCGCAGTCGCGGCGCGGCCGCCGCCCTAGCTGCTCCGCTCTGCGGGGCTCTCGGCGCGCTCGGCCGGGATGTCGGTAGTCGCCTGCCAGGCTGGGTCGAGCGCCATGCTCGGGTAGTCGCCGAACTCGAACGCGTCGATGGCGTCGCCCGGGACCGAGGCCGCCGTACGCCGGTTGATGGTCCGGATGATCCGCGGGTC
>DASQMY010000003.1:0-4137 GCA_035645255.1 Mycobacteriales bacterium | reverse complement strand
CCCCGACGGAGCCGGTCGTCCTCGAGCTGCGGGAGAGCGGCAACGAGTTCGAGGTCGCCGTGGTCGACATCGGCCCGGCCGACGACCTCCGGGAGATGTCCGCGGACGACGCGGCAGCGCTGGTGGAGTCCTCCCTGCGGATGGCCGGGGACGGCAGCGACCCGGCGCAGGAGCCGCTGCCATCGCACCTCGGGCTGGCGCTCATCGCCGGGCTGGTCGACCGCATGTCGGTCGATCGCGAAGGCGACCGCACCGCCGTCCGGATGCGGTGGCTGCTCGCGGCCGACGCGTAGCCAGCGGGTGGGGTGTGTTTGCCGCGGGCAAGCACCCTCAATAAACTCCGCCGAGGTCTACGGACGACGAGACGCCGTCCGAGCGGTTTGGTTTTCGCGCACATCAACCCATAGCGCCGCACGCCGTCGTGCGGGGCGGATGTGCTCGGTCCGTTTCGTCAAGGAGGACGAATGCCCCTGATCGTCGCGGCCGGAGGGGGCACGATCCCCTCGATCGAAGGCTCCAACCGGACGATCCTGCTGGTGGTCCTCGCCACGTCGCTCGTCGCGCTCGCCGTCGCCTACTACTTCTCCCGCGAGGTGCTCGCCGCCAGCCAGGGCACCGCCAAGATGCAGGAGATCGCCAGGGCGATCCAGGAAGGCGCGTCCGCCTACCTGCGCCGGCAGTTCAACACGCTGATCATCTTCGTCGTCCTCGTCTTCTTCATCCTGTTCCTCCTCCCGGCCGACGACTTCAACGTCAAGTTCGGCCGTTCGCTGTTCTTCGTCGTCGGTGCTGCACTGTCGGCGATCACCGGGTTCGTCGGGATGTGGCTCGCGGTGCGCGGCAACGTGCGGGTCGCCGCCGCCGCGCAGGAGTCGGGTCTCAAGCGCGCCCTGCGCATCGCGTTCCGCACCGGTGGTGTCGCCGGCATGTTCACCGTGGGCCTCGGCCTCCTCGGCGCGACAGTGGTCCTGCTGGCCTACAACGAGCAGGCGCCCAACGTCCTCGTCGGCTTCGGGTTCGGCGGCGCGCTGCTCGCGATGTTCATGCGGGTGGGTGGCGGCATCTTCACCAAGGCCGCCGACGTCGGCGCCGACCTGGTCGGCAAGGTCGAGCAGGGCATCCCGGAGGACGACCCGCGCAACGCGGCGACGATCGCCGACAACGTCGGCGACAACGTCGGCGACTGCGCCGGCATGGCAGCCGACCTCTTCGAGTCCTACGAGGTCACGCTGGTCGCCGCGCTGATCCTCGGCAACGCCGCGTTCGGCATCAAGGGCGTCATGTTCCCTATGATCGTCCGCGGTATCGGCGTGCTGACCTCGATCCTGGGCATCTTCGCGGTCTCGCCGCGCGACACCGACCGCAACGGCATGAAGGCGATCAACCGGGGCTTCTTCATCTCGGCCGCGGCGTCCGCCGTACTGGTCGCCGTGGCGGCGTTCATGTTCCTGCCGACCAGCTTCGCCGAGCTCGACATCGCCGGCGACGCCCGCGGCCGGCTCAGCGGCAACCCGGCGCTGATCGCCACGGTCGCCACGATCATCGGCCTGATCCTCGCCGCGGTCATCCAGGTGCTCACCGAGTACTTCACGGCGACGGAGCGCAAGCCCGTCCAGGACATCGCCAAGTCCTCGCTCACCGGGCCCGCGACGACGATCCTGTCCGGCATCTCTGTCGGTCTGGAGAGCGCGGTCTACTCCGCGCTGGTGCTCTGCTCGGCGATCTACGGGTCCTACCTGCTCGGCGGCGGCGACGAGCGGGTCGCGCTCTACTCCATCGCGCTGACCGGCATGGGCATGCTGACCACGGTCGGCGTCATCGTGTCGATGGACACCTACGGCCCGGTGTCCGACAACGCGCACGGCATCGCGGAGATGGCGGGCGGGCTCGGTCACGAGGCCGACGAGATCATGGCCGGGCTCGACGCGGTCGGCAACACCACCAAGGCCATCACCAAGGGCATGGCGATAGCGACCGCCGTACTCGCCGCGACGTCGCTGTTCGGGTCGTTCCGCGAGGCGGTGCAGGCCGCGCTGGTGACGGCGGGCGAGTCGGCTGAGTCGTTCTCGCTCTCGATCGACCGCCCGGAGATCCTGATCGGCCTGGTGATCGGTGCCGCCGTGACGTTCCTGTTCTCGTCGCTCGCGATCAGCGCGGTCAGCCGGGCAGCAGGCCGGGTCGTCTACGAGGTGCGTCGCCAGTTCCGCGAGCACCCCGGGATCATGGACTACTCGGAGAAGCCCGACTACGCCGCCGTCGTCGACATCTGCACCCGGGACTCGCT
Organism: Mycobacteriales bacterium; assembly: GCA_035645255.1. Taxonomy (GTDB): domain Bacteria; phylum Actinomycetota; class Actinomycetes; order BP-191; family BP-191; genus DASQMY01. The sequence continues at coordinate 1,853 of DASQMY010000003.1, read as the reverse complement.
GCGCGAGCTGATGACACCAGGCCTGCTGGCGGTGCTGTCACCGATCGCCGTCGGCTTCGCGTTCGGCTACGGCTCGCTGGGCGCCTACCTGGGCGGCGCGATCGCGGCCGGTCAGCTGATGGCGGTGTTCCTGTCCAACTCCGGCGGCGCGTGGGACAACGCCAAGAAGTTGGTGGAGGAGGGCGTCTACGGTGGCAAGGGCTCCGAGGCGCACAAGGCCACGGTCATCGGCGACACGGTCGGCGACCCGTTCAAGGACACGGCCGGTCCGGCGCTCAACCCGCTGATCAAGGTGATGAACCTGGTGGCGGTCCTCGTCGCCCCGACGGTCGTCAAGTACACGGTGGGCGCGGACAAGAGCAACGCGCTCCGGCTGGCGGTCGCCCTCATCGCTGCAGGAGTGATCGCCGGCTCGGTGATCTACTCGAAGCGGCGCACGGTCGCCGCCGCTGCCGAGGCCGAGCTGCCGGCGGCCGACCCGGTCGGCTTCAAGTAGCTAGCAGGCCGCCTGGCTCGCGAGCCGGGACAGCCGGCTGACGTCGGCGCCCATCGGGCCCGGCGACGCCAGCAGCGCGTCGAGGCGGCCCTCGTTCTCCAGCGCGTCGAACGCCCGCACCACCATCGGGTCGAACTCTGCACCCGACTGGTCGCGGACGTAGGCGACCGCCTCGTCGCGCGGCCAGGCGTGCTTGTAGGGCCGCTCGTGCGTCAGCGCGTCGAAGACATCGGCGACGCCCACGATGCGCGACGGCAGCGGGATGTGCTCACCCCGCAGGCCGAGGTAGCCGGTGCCGTTCCAGCGCTCGTGGTGGGTCCGCGCGATCAGCTCGCCCATCTGCAGGATCGCCGACCGGCTGCCGGCGAGGATCCGCGCGCCGATCTCGGTGTGCCGCTGGATCTCGGTGAACTCCTCACGGGTCAGCCGGCCCGGCTTGAGCAGGATGTCGTCCGAGATGCCGATCTTGCCGAGGTCGTGAAGCGGCGCGGCGCCGCGGATGATCTCCGCGTCGGCGTCGGTGCAGCCGACCTCGATCGCAAGCGCGGCCGCCACGTCGCCGACCCGCCGCGTGTGCTGGTGCGTGTCGTCGTCGCGGTACTCCGCCGCGGCGGCGAGCCGCTGCAGGATCTCCGCGCGCGCCTCCTCCAGCTCCATCGTCCGCTGCCGGACGCGCGCCTCGAGGAGCTGGTTGTGGTCCTCGAGCCGCGTGTGCAGCGCGCGGGTGTGCAGGAGGTTGTTGATGCGCAGCAGGACGTCGGTGTGGTCGAACGGCTTGGTGAGGAAGTCGTTCGCGCCGGCCGCCAGCGCGTGCTCCCGCACCGGGATGCTCGGGTTGGCCGTCAGCACCACCACCGGAAGGAAGCTGTCCGCCGGCAGCACCGCGCCGAGCAGCTCCAGCACGCCGAACCCGTCGAGGTGCGGCATCGACAGGTCGAGCAGCACGATGTCGGGATCCCACTCCATCACGAGCGGTACGACGGCGCGCGCGTCGTGCGTCACCCGCACGTTGCGGTAGCCGACGCTGGCGAGCAGGTGCTCGAGCAGGCGCAGGTTGGCCGGCTCGTCGTCCACGGCCAGGATGCGCGCGTCGGCGTGCTGCGCGGTGATCATGCGCGCCAGCTCGGTACGGTTCGCCGCATCGGCCCGCCTCCCGCACTACGATGTGGAGTGCATCTGTTACTTACCGTCACCGAAGTGCCGGTACTCTGTCAACTCGGACACCCGCGTGAGGACTGCCGGCGAGTCAGTGCTGTCCAGGACCGCTCTCGTCCAGCGTGCGCGCGGCACGCCGTACAGTGGCTGGCGTGACCGCCCGGCAGATGTCGTTCTTCTCCGCGTCGGCCCGGCCGCTACG
>DASQMY010000002.1:0-3437 GCA_035645255.1 Mycobacteriales bacterium | reverse complement strand
GGTTCCACGGCATCAGCCACCTCTACGTCAGCGAGCGGGCGGCGGAGCTGCTCGGTCGGCCGCCGACCGAGCTGCGGCTGGTGACGGCGCACCTGGGTAACGGCTGCAGCGCCACCGCGGTTCGCGACGGCGTCTCCGTCGACACGACGATGGGCTTCACGCCGCTCGAAGGCCTCGTCATGGGAACCCGGAGCGGTGACGTCGACCCCGGTGCGCTCGCATACGTCGGCCGGCGGCTCGGTCTCTCGCTCGAGCAGGTGGTCGGGCAGCTCAACACCGACAGCGGCCTCGCCGCACTGTCCGGGCTCGGCAACGACGTCCGCGAGGTCGTCGCTGCGGCCGACGCCGGGTCGGCTGACGCGCAGCTCGCGCTCGACGTGTTCGGCTACCGGGCGGCGAAGGCGATCGCCGCGCTCGCCGTACCGCTGGAGCGGCTGGACGCAGTGGTCTTCACCGGGGGGGTCGGCGAGAACAGCGCCGTCGTCCGGTCCGTGGTCATGCGCCGGCTGGCGGTGCTGGGCGTCGTCGAGGACCCCGCGGCGAACGCCGCCAGCGGCGCGGACAGCAGCGGCCGGATCAGCGGCGCGGCCGGGCCGGCCGTGCTCGTCGTGCGCACCGACGAGGAGCACGCGATCGCGCGCGCGACAGTCGCGGCCGTCGACGGCCGCGCGAGTTAGCGGCGCTCAGCCCTGCTGCGCCCAGTCGCCGATGGTCCAGTCCGTGACGTCCGGCATGTCCTCGAGGTGCTCGACGATGTGCGCCTGGTGCTCGGCCAGCTTCCCCTGGCACCACACCTTGAGCGCGCTCGCGCCGGGCGGCGTACGACCCGCGTTGTTGAGCGCGTCCATGACCAGGTGGTAGCGGGAGACGCGATTGCGGACGACCATGTCGAACGGCGTCGTGGTCGTGCCCTCCTCGATGAACCCGCGCACGCGGAATCGGTCCGCGTCCGGGCGCCCGTGCACCAGCTGGTGGATCGCACCGGGGTAGCCGTGGAACGCGAAGACGACGTCGACGCTGTCGGTGAACAGCTCGCGGAACAGCGTGTCGCCCATGCCGTGCGGGTGGTCCTTGGGCCGCGACAACGCCATCAGGTCGACGACGTTGACGACGCGCACGCGGAGCTGCGGCAGGTGCTCGCGGAGCAGCGCGGCGGCCGCGACCGTCTCCATCGTCACGACGTCACCCGCGCACGCCAGCACGATGTCGGGGTCGGCGCTGCCGTCGTCGGTGCCGGCCCACTGCCAGATGCCGGCGCCCTGTGCGCAGTGCTCGACCGCCGCGTCCATGTCGAGCCACTGCAGCTGCGGCTGCTTGTCGATGACGATCAGGTTGACGTAGGAGCGCGATCGGAAGCAGTGGTCGGCGACCGACAGCAGGCAGTTGGCGTCCGGCGGCAGGTAGACGCGGCTGACCGCGCCGCGCTGGGTGATGACGTTCTGGATGAGCCCCGGTCCCTGGTGCGAGAAGCCGTTGTGGTCGTTGCGCCACGCGGTCGACGTCAGCAGGATGTTCAGGCTCGGCACCCTCGCCCGCCACTGCAGGTGTGACGCCTCCTCGAGCCACTTGCTGTGCTGGATCGTCTGCGACGCACTGACCATCGCGAACGCCTCGTACGTTGCGAACATCCCGTGCCGCCCGGTCAGGGTGTAGCCCTCGAGCCAGCCGTGGCAGTTGTGCTCGGACAGCACCTCCATGACGCGGCCGTGCCGGGAGATCGCGAGGTCGTCGTCGGTCACCCGTTCGGCGAACGCGCGGTCGGACACCTCGAACACCGCGCCGAGCCGGTTGCTGTTGGTCTCGTCCGGACAGAAGAGCCGGAAGCGGTCCGGGTTGCGCGTGTAGATGTCGCGCATCAGCTCGCCGAGCTTGCGCGTCGACTCCGCCCGGTCGGCGGCGGGGCGTGGTACGTCGACTGCGTAGTCGCGGAAGTCGGGCAGGTCGAGGTCCCTCGTGAGCCGTCCGCCGTTCGCGTGCGGGGTTGCGCTCATCCGCAGGTCGCCCTCCGGGTTGAGCCGCCGGACCAGGTCGACCGGCCGGCCGTCCGCGTCGAACAGCTCCGCCGGCCGGTAGGAGTCGAGCCACTGCTGCAGCAGCTCGAGGTGCTCCTCGTTGGCCTTCACACCGGACAGCGGGACCTGGTGCGACCGCCACGTGCCACCGACCTGCACGCCGTCGACCACCTGCGGGCCGGTCCAGCCCTTGGGGGTGCGCAGGACGATCATCGGCCAGCGTGGGCGGGCGCCGTCCCAGTCGCCGCCGCGGGCCGACTGCTGGATCGCCCGGATCGTCGCCCATGCCTGCGCCAGCGCGGCGGCGAACCGGTGGTGCATGCCTGGGACGTCGTCCCCCTCGACCTCGAGGACCTCGTAGCCGTGGCCGCTGAGCAGGCTCCTGACCTCAGCCGGGTCCTTGCGCGCGAGCACGGTCGGACCGGCGATCTTCGCGCCGTTGAGGTGCAGCACCGGGAGTACGGCGCCGTCGTGCGCGGGGTTGAGGAACGAGATGCCCTTCCAGGACCCCTCCAGCGGTCCGGTCTCCGCCTCGCCGTCGCCGACGACGGCAAGCGCGATCAGGTCCGGGTTGTCCATCACCGCGCCGAACGCATGGACCAGCACGTAGCCGAGCTCGCCGCCCTCATGGATCGAGCCCGGCGTCGGGACGGATACGTGGCTCGGGATGCCACCCGGCGCGGAGAACTGCCGGCACAGCCGCAGCGCGCCGGCCTCGTCCTGCGTGACGTCCGGATAGGTCTCCGTGTAGGAGCCCTCGAGGTAGCTTGCCGCCACGAGCGCCGGCCCTCCGTGCCCCGGACCGGCGAGGTAGATCATCTGCTGGCCGGTCTCCCGGATCAGCCGGGACGCGTGCGCGTAGATGAACGACAGGCCGGGGCTCGTGCCCCAGTGACCGAGCAGCCGCGGCTTGATGTCCGCGTCCGCGAGCGGCCGCCGTAGCAGCGGGTTGTTCATCAGGTAGATCTGGGCGACCGTCAGGTAGTTGTTGGCGCGCCACCAGGCGTCCAGCGAGGCGACGTCCTCGTCGGTGGGGCCGGCGAGGCGCTGGACAAGGTCGTCGTCCGGTGCAGCAGCGGGCCGCGCAGTCTGGTCGGTCAGCGACATTCGATCTCCTTATCGCGGGGCCGGCTGGACGCTGCCCACCTGGACGAACCGTAACGCCGACCCTCCGGCGCCGCCTGCCGCCGGAGGTCCCACGAGGTCGGGTACTTCGGCCCTACGTCGCACCCGCGCACGAGCGGAGCATGAAGTCGTCAGAGAGAAGCAGACGGAATCGCAGGAGGAGATCATGTCCGTCATCGTCAGCAAGACGCGCACCGGCAACGACGTCCGGATCACCCCGCTCGGCGCGACCGAGGAGACGAAGGGCCAGCGTGCGGCCCGCTACCTCGGGGCAGTCACGCGGATCAGCCTCGGCTGGGT
>DASQMY010000001.1:0-7992 GCA_035645255.1 Mycobacteriales bacterium | reverse complement strand
CGGCGGAGGTGGCCCGCCGGGTGCCCGGCGCAACGGTCGTCGTACAGCTCGACGAGCCGTCGCTCCCCGCCGTGCTGCTCGGCCGCATCCCGACGGCGAGCGGTTTCGGCGTGATCCGCGAGGTGCCCGAGCCGGACGCGGAGGCCGGGCTGCGGCTGGTGACCGGACGCGTCGGCGTACCGGCCGGGGTGCACTGCTGCGCCGCCGAACCGCCGCTGACCGTGCTCGGCCGGGTCGGCGCCGCCTTCGTCAGCATCGACGCCGGCCTGGTGCACCGGCGCCAGGACGACGAGATCGGCGAGCTGCTGGAAGCCGGGACGCACCTGCTGCTCGGGATCGTGCCGACCTCCGGCGACCTGCCGAGGACGGTGTCGGAGAGCGCCGACCCCGCCCGCCTGCTCTGGCGGCGGCTGTCGTACCCCGCTGAGACACTTGCGTCGCGCGTCACCGTGACGCCGGCCTGTGGGCTGGCCGGCGCCTCGCCGGACCAGGCGGTGGCCGTGCTCACCCGCGCGCGCGAGGTGGGGCGAGCGCTCGCCGAAGCACCGGAGGACACGTGACGGACACGACGGACGCGACCGGGGCACCGGCCGAGGTCGCCCACCGGCACAGCGAGCTGTCGCGGACGCTCGACGACCACGCCTACCGCTACCACGTGCTCGACGCGCCGGTCGTCGCCGACGCCGAGTACGACGAGCTGATGCGCGAGCTGCAGGCGATCGAGGAAGCGCACCCCTCGCTGCGTACGCCGGACTCGCCGACCCAGCGGGTGGCCGGCGGCTTCGCCACGCAGTTCACGCCGGTCGAGCATCTCGAGCGGCTGCTCAGCCTCGACAACGCGTTCAGCGACGAGGAGCTGGCCGGCTGGGCCGCGCGCGTCGACCGCGAGATCGGCGAGGGCCGCTCGACCTACCTGTGCGAGCTGAAGATCGACGGCCTGGCCGTCGACCTGGTATACGAGCGCGGCCGGCTGGTGCGCGGCGCGACCCGCGGCGACGGACGGTCCGGCGAGGACATCACCCCCAACATCCGGACGCTGGCCGACGTGCCCGACCAGCTCGCGGGCAAGGACGTCCCCGAGCTGCTCGAGGTGCGCGGTGAGGTCTACTTCCCGGTCGAGGGGTTCACAGCGCTCAACGAGCGGCTCGTCGCGGACGGCAAGGCGCCGTTCGCCAACCCGCGCAACTCCGCGGCCGGCTCGCTGCGGCAGAAGGACCCGCGGGTCACGGCGTCCCGGGCGCTGCGCATGATCGTCCACGGCATCGGCGCGCGCCGCGGCTTCGACCCGGAGACGCAGAGCGGCGCCTACGAGCGGCTGGCCGCGCTCGGCCTGCCCGTGTCGCCACGGTACGAGGTGTTCGACGACCTCGCCGACGTGCGCGGCTACATCGCCCGGTGGGGAGAGCACCGCCACGACATCGAGCACGAGATCGACGGCGTCGTGGTCAAGGTCGACAGCCTGCTGCTGCAGCGCCAGCTCGGCTCGACGTCCAAAGCGCCGCGGTGGGCGATCGCCTTCAAGTACCCGCCGGAGGAGGTCACCACGAGGCTCAAGGACATCACGGTCAACGTCGGGCGCACCGGACGCGTCACGCCGTTCGGCGTGATGGAGCCGGTGAAGGTGTCCGGGTCGACTGTCGGGCTGGCCACGCTGCACAACGCCGACGAGGTCAAGCGCAAGGGCGTGCTGATCGGCGACACGGTGGTGCTCCGCAAGGCTGGCGACGTCATCCCGGAGATCGTCGGGCCGGTCGTCGACCTGCGTGACGGCAGCGAGCGCGAGTTCGTCATGCCGACGCACTGTCCGGAGTGCGGGACCGAGCTGGTCCGGCCGGAGGGCGAGGCCGACACCCGCTGCCCCAACACCGCGGGCTGCCCCGCCCAGCTGCGGGAGGCGATCTTTCACTTCGCCGGGCGGGGAGCGCTCGACATCGACGGCCTCGGCTACAAGACGGGGATCGCGCTGATCGACGCGGGATTCGTCAACGACGTCGGTGACGTGTTCCACCTGACCGCCGACCAGCTGCGCCAGCTCGACGGCTTCGGCGAGCTCTCGGTCACCAAGCTGCTCGCGGGGATCGAGAGCGCGCGGAGCCGGCCGCTGTGGCGGGTGCTCGTCGGGCTGTCGATCCGGCACGTCGGCCCGAGCGCCGCACAGGCGCTGGCCCGCGAGTTCCGATCGCTCGACGCGATCGCCGCTGCGCCGGCCGAGCAGCTCGCGTCGGTCGAGGGCGTCGGCATGACGATCGCCGAGGCGCTCGTCGCATGGTTCGCCGACGAGCGGCACCGCGACATCGTGGAGCGGATCCGGGCCGGCGGCGCCCGGCTTGCCGACGAGGTGACCGACACCGGGCCCCGCCCGCTCGAGGGCATCAGCGTCGTCATCACCGGTTCGCTCGCGGCGCACAGCCGCGACTCGGCGACCGAGGCCGTGCAGAGCCGCGGCGGCAAGGTCTCCGGCTCGGTCTCCAAGAAGACGCACTTCGTCGTCGCCGGCGACTCGCCCGGGTCGAAGTACGACAAGGCGGTGAGCCTCGGGGTCCCGGTCCTCGACGACGCCGGCTTCGAGACGCTCCTGCTCAGCGGGCCGGACGCCGCGCGAGCGGTCGCCACCAACCGCCCGGAGTAGCTCAAGTTCGCGACGGACCCGCCGACAAGCGGTTGGGGGGTTCTGCGCGCGGCTGCCCGGTCAGTCTGGCACTCCGGCGGTCGAGCGGCGATTGGACGAGGCAGGGGCATGGACGGCGCAGGTGCAGTCGAGCCGGACAGGCGGCTCAACGTCGGGTTCATCGGCTACTGCGGGGGCCTGAGCCTCGCCGGCTGCGCCCTGGTGATCTACCTCGTCCTCGACGCCGGCCTGGCGCCGATCGTCGATGCCGGACCCGTGCTGTGGGTCCTGATGGCGTTCGGGCTCTTCGGCGAGCTCGTCCCGCTGACCATCGCGCGCGGCGACGAGGAGAACGAGCTCTCGACGTCGCCGGCTTTCGTCTTCGCGATCCTGCTCATCTGGGGGCCGCTCGCGGCGATCCCGCTGAACGCGGTCGCGTCCGTCGGCCGCGACGTCCGCCGCCGCAAGCAGTGGTGGCGCGTCTCGTTCAACGTGGGGCAGTACACCGCGAGCCTGTACGCCGCCTACGTCGTCCTCCGCGCGTTCGGCCACCGCCCGTCGTTCGCGTCGCCGCTGCTCGACCTGGGCGTCGACGAGCTGCCGGCGATCGTGGCGGCGGCGTTCGCGTTCTTCCTCGTCAACGACCTCGCCGTCGCCGGCGCGCTCGCGCTGCACGACCGGACGAAGTTCTGGCGAGAGGTCGCCAGCGACTTGTGGTACCAGATCACCTCCACGATGGCGCTCCTCGCCGTGTCGCCCATCATCGCGATCGCGACGCTGCGCAGCCCGTGGTTCGCCGGCCTGCTCATCGTGCCGATCGTCGCGATCTACAAGACCGGTTCGCTCTCGGTCGAGAAGGAACGGCAGTCGCTGCACGACGCGCTGACCGGCCTGCCCAACCGCAAGCTGCTGCAGAACCGCGCCGCGCAGGCGCTCGCCGACGCCGTCCGTGACGGGCATACGGCGGCGGTGCTGATCATCGACCTAGACCGCTTCAAGGAGGTCAACGACACCCTCGGCCACCACGTCGGCGACGAGCTGCTCAAGCAGGTCGGTCGACGCCTGGACGACGTGCTGCGGCCCGGTGACACGGTGGCCAGGCTCGGCGGCGACGAGTTCGCGATCCTGCTGCCGGAGATCCGTGACGTCAGCGTCGCGGCCGACGTCGCAGACCGCATCCGTCTGACGCTCGCCGTGCCGTTCGACCTGAACGGACTGACGTTCGAGCTCGAGGGCAGCATCGGCATCGCGCTGTGCCCCGAGGACGGCACGGACATCGACCTGCTGATGCAGCGCGCGGACGTCGCGATGTACCTCGCGAAGGAGACCCGCGCCCGCTGGGAGCGCTACTCGGCGGAGCGCGACCGCAACAGCCCCGAGCGGCTCGGGATGCTCGGCGACCTGCGCCGCGCGCTGGAGGACGGCGAGCTGGTGCTGCACTACCAGCCGAAGGCCGACCTGCGCACCGGCGACATCGTGGGCGTCGAGGCCCTCGTGCGCTGGCGGCATCGGCGCCGCGGGCTGATATTCCCGGACGAGTTCATCCCGATGGCCGAGCAGAGCGGGCTGATCCACTCGATCACCAGCTGCGTGATCGACGCCGGACTGTCGCAGCTCGCCGAGTGGCGGCGCGACGGGCTGGTGCTGCAGCTCGCGATCAACGTGTCCGTCCGCGACCTGCACGACCCGCGGTTCGTCGAGCAGGTCAAGATGGCGCTCGAGCGCTTCGCGATCCCGTCCTCGCAGCTGGTGCTGGAGATCACCGAAGGCGTCGTCATGGCCGATCCGGAGCGAGTCCTGCTGACGCTCAACGCGCTCAACGGTCTCGGCGTCCGCCTCAGCCTCGATGACTTCGGCGCCGGCTACTCGTCGCTCACCTACCTCAAGCGGCTGCCGGTCAGCGAGATCAAGATCGACAAGTCGTTCGTCATGCGGATGGACGTCGACGAGGACGACGCCCGCATCGTCCGGTCGACGATCGACCTCGGCCAGGGGCTGGGCCTGCGGGTCGTGGCCGAGGGCGTGGAGACCGCCCAGGCGTGGGCGCGGCTCACCAGGCTCGGCTGCGACATCGCCCAGGGCTACTTCCTCAGCCGTCCGATCCCCGGCGACGAGCTGGCCGTGTTCGTCGCCCTGCACCGCGCCGCCGTCGAGGCCGCGGCCGTCTGAACGCCCGGCTAACCGAGGTGAGCCGCGCAGGCGCGCGACCATAGACTGCGGGCGCCGTCGACCTCCGGGAGCTCTGCACACCATGGCCCTCACGCGCGACGAGGTCGCGCACCTCGCCCACCTCGCGCGCCTCGCGCTGAGCGACGACGAGCTCGACTCGCTCGCGACGCAGCTCGACGTGATCCTCGGCGCCGTCGCCAGGGTCGGCGAGGTCGCCGCGGCCGACATCCCGCCGACCAGCCACTCCGTCCCGCTCGTCAACGTGCTCCGCCCCGACCGGCTGGTGCCGTCGCTCGGCGCCGAGCGCGCGCTGGCCGGTGCGCCCGCCGCCGAGGACGGCCGGTTCCGTGTCCCGCGCATCCTGGACGAGGAGGCCTAGCCGTGGGCGACCTCACCAGGATGACCGCTGCCGACATCGCGTCGACGATCGCCTCCGGCGACGCGTCCGCGGTGGAGGTCGCGCAGGCCCACCTCGACCGGATCGGCGCAGTCGACCCCAGCGTGCACGCCTTCCTGTACGTCGACGAGGACGGCGCGCTGGCGGCGGCCCAGCGGGTCGACGAGGCGCGCAGCCGCGGTGCCGCGCTCGGGCCGCTCGCCGGCGTACCGCTGGCGCTCAAGGACGTCATGGCGACCGAAGGCGTGCCCACGACGTGCGGGTCGCGGATCCTCGAGGGCTGGCGGCCGCCGTACGACGCGACCGTCACCCGCCGCCTCAAGGAGGCCGGGATCGTGATCCTCGGCAAGACCAACATGGACGAGTTCGCCATGGGGTCGTCGACCGAGAACTCCGCGTTCGGACCCACGCACAACCCGTGGGACCTCGAGCGCATCCCCGGCGGGTCCGGCGGCGGGTCGAGCGCCTCGGTCTCGGCGTTCATGGCACCGCTCGCGATCGGCACCGACACCGGCGGGTCGATCCGCCAGCCGGCGTCGGTCACCGGCACCGTGGGCGTCAAGCCGACCTACGGCGGCGTGTCCCGCTACGGGCTCGTGGCGTTCTCGTCCTCGCTCGACCAGGCGGGGCCGTGCGCGCGCACCGTGCTCGACGCGGCGCTGCTGCACGAGGTGATCGCCGGGCACGACCCGATGGACTCGACCTCGATCGACGCGCCGGTGCCTGCCGTCGTCGCGGCCGCCCGGAACGCCGACGTCACCGGTCTGCGGGTCGGCGTGGTGAAGGAGCTGGGCGGCGAGGGCTATCAGCCGGGCGTCGAGCAGCGCTTCCGCGAGGCGGTCGAGCTGCTGCAGTCGCTCGGCGCCGACGTCGTCGAGGTGTCCTGCCCGCACTTCGGCTACGCGCTGCCCGCGTACTACCTGATCGCGCCGAGCGAGTGCTCGTCCAACCTGGCGCGGTTCGACGCCATGCGGTTCGGCCTCCGGGTGGGTGACGACGGCACCCGCAGCGCCGAGGAGGTCATGGCGCTCACCCGGGCCGCGGGTTTCGGCGCCGAGGTCAAGCGGCGCATCATCCTCGGCACCTACGCGCTGTCGTCGGGCTACTACGAGGCCTACTACGGCCAGGCGCAGAAGGTCCGCACGCTGATCACCCGCGACTTCGCGACGGCGTTCGAGCAGGTCGACGTCCTCGTCTCGCCGACGACGCCGACGACGGCGTTCAAGATCGGCGAGCGCGCCGCCGACCCGCTGGCGATGTACGTCGCCGACCTGTGCACCATCCCGTCCAACCTGGCCGGCAACGCCGCGATGTCGGTGCCGTGCGGCCTGTCGCCCGACGACGGCCTGCCGGTCGGCCTGCAGATCATGGCGCCGACCCTCGCCGACGACCGGCTCTACCGGGTCGGCGCGGCATTCGAGGCCGCGATGACCGAGCGCCTCGGCGGCGCGCTGATCGAGAAGGTGCCCGCGCTGTGAGCCTCACCTACGACGACGTCGTCGCCCGTTATGAGCCGGCCATCGGGCTGGAGACCCACGTCGAGCTGGGTACGGCGACCAAGATGTTCTGCGGCTGTGCGACGGAGTTCGGCGGCGAGCCCAACACCCAGGTCTGCCCGGTCTGCCTCGGGCTGCCCGGCTCGCTGCCCGTCACCAACGAGGCGGCCATCCGGTTCACCGTGATGATCGGCCTCGCGCTCAACTGCGACATCGCCGAGTGGTGCCGCTTCGCGCGGAAGAACTACTTCTACCCGGACATGCCGAAGAACTTCCAGATCTCCCAGTACGACGAGCCGCTGTGCACCAACGGCTACGTCGACCTCGACGTCCAGGGCGAGCACGTCCGTGTCGAGATCGAGCGGGTGCATCTGGAGGAGGACACCGGCAAGTCGCTGCACGTGGGCGGCGCGACCGGCCGGATCCACGGTGCGACGCACTCGCTGGTCGACTACAACCGCGCAGGCATCCCGCTGGTGGAGATCGTCACCAAGGTCGTCCCGGGCACCGGCGCGCTCGCGCCCGAGGTCGGCCGCGCCTACGTCACCGAGCTGCGCGACATCCTGCGCACCCTCGGCGTCAGCGACGTGAAGATGGAGCAGGGCTCGCTGCGCTGCGACGTCAACCTCTCGCTGTCGCCCGCCGGTTCCGGCGAGCTCGGCACCCGCTCGGAGACCAAGAACGTCAACTCGCTGCGGTCGGTCGAGCGCGCCATCCGCAGCGAGATGGTCCGGCAGGGCGAGGTGCTCTCCTCCGGTGGTCGCGTGGTGCAGGAGACGCGGCACTTCCACGAGGACACCGGCCGGACGACGAGCGGCCGGAGCAAGGAGCAGGCCGAGGACTACCGCTACTTCCCGGAGCCCGACCTCGTGCCGCTCGCGCCGGCGCGCGACTGGGTCGAGGAGCTGCGGGCCGCGCTGCCTGAGCTGCCGCGCGAGCGGCGGATGCGCTTCGCTGCCGAGCACGGCTTCTCGGGCCGCGACATGGTCGCGATGTCGGCAGCCGGGGTCGTCGACCTGGTCGAGTCGACCGTCGCGGCTGGGGCGCCGGCCGCCGACGCGCGCAACTGGTGGCTCGGCGACCTGCTCTCCCGCGCCAACGCCGACGGCGTCGACCCGTCGGCGCTGCGGATCACCCCCGCGCACGTGGCGCGCGTGGTGGCGTTGATCTCGGAGGGAGCGCTCACCGCCACGCTCGCCAAGCAGGTGTTCGCCGCCGTACAGGAGACCGGCGACGACGTCGACGCGGTCATCGAGGCGCGCGGGCTGAAGGCCGTCGGCGACGTCGACGCGCTCGGCAAGGCCGTCGACGAAGCCATCGCG